>NZ_JBISBU010000007.1:0-152927 GCF_044385805.1 Haloferula sp. A504 | reverse complement strand
CGAAGACGAAGAAGTCCGGATCGGCGTCGTTGTCAGTGAAACCTCCGCCCGAGGCATTCCACTTGAGACTAAGAATGCCACCCGACTGCGAAGAGGCTAGACTCCCGGCCACACCAGTCAGGAGATCGTTGTCGATAGCCGCTCCCTGGTGGACGTCTGAAGCCGATGAGACGGTGCCGGTCGGGGCGACCGCCCCGACGGTGAGCGTCATGTTATTGGCACGGTTGTCCGCTGCCGCGTCCGCGATCACGCCTCCCGAGTAGGCGGTGCCTCCCACGGTTGCGGTGAGCAACTCGTTCGAACCCCCGAGAGTGACACTGTCGATCCCCACGACTCCGGCATGGGATGGGCCAAGGAGGGCCAGGTGGAGGGCCAAAAAGGGTGAAATATGCGAGGCCTTGAGGTTCATGATTGTTTGGGGTGGGCGGATTTTCCGGGGGCCACTGTTTCGCTTCAACTTCGACGCGAGTCGTAGGCCGTCGGTGAAGAGTGTTCCCGCTGGTCCCGAGTATCACATTTTTCGATTTGGCATTTTGGTGTGGTGATTTGCGTGGCTTGCTACACCAAGAGATTGGTGACCATGCACGACCAACAGGAACCACATCAGGACCCCGGAGGTCAGGAGGATCATTCCGAACCCTTTGGGGAGGTTGTGCGGGAGAACCAGATGTGGGTGCGCGGCTACTTCCGCAGCCGCCTCCGGGACTGGGCGAGCGCCGACGACCTGGCGCAGGATGTCTTCGTGACGGCCTACCTGAACTTCCGCACCTTCCGGGGGGATTCGAGCGTCCGGACTTGGCTCCGCGGCATCGCGCAAAACCACCTCCGCAATTTCATCCGCAAGCATCGCGAAGTGGCCGCCGGGGGCAGCACGGAATTGCAGGCCCTGCTGGAGCAGAGCTGCGCCCACTCGGAGGAGGTCCGACCGACGCATGAAAAGCTGGACGCCCTCCAGGAGTGCCTCCAACGGCTGCCGGACCAGGCAAGGAAACTGCTCGGTCATCGTTACGTGATGGGAAGCAGCGTGCGGGAGATCAGCGAGGAAACCGGCAAGGGCTATTCCGCCCTTAGCATGCAGTTCCACCGGCTGAGAGAATCGCTTGCCGAGTGCATACGGCGTGAACTCCAACGGAGCGAAGCATGAACCGTGGCGAACAACTGATCGCCCGGCTGCTGGCCGGACCACTTGAACCCGGCGAACTGGTCGAGCTCCGGCAATGCCTGGAACGGGAGCCAGTTCTAAGGCAGAAGCTGGCGGACCAAGCCTCGCTGCATGGCTTGCTGGGCGTCGCGATGGAAAAGGAGGCACCCCGGGAGGAATGGATCGACAGGTGCCTGGAAGCGTGTGCCGAGGCGGACCGGGAAAGTTTCGAGGCCGGTGTGCATCGGAAGATCCGGAAGGTTCGCTTCCGGAGGGCCACCCGGTGGGCCGCTGCCGCCGTGGTGATGCTGGCGGCCGGACTCTTGATGTGGAGTCGCATGCCTCGCCCGGTGGCGACCATTTCCAACGTCGTGGCTCTCGGAGAGAACGAAACCTTCGAAGTGGGAGATGGCCTCCTCCGGGGGGATTCGCTTCGCTTCGGGGCGGGCTTGCTGGAACTCGACCTCGCCGGGCGCGGACGCATGATCGCCGAGGGTCCGTTCGAGTTGGAATTCACCGGTGCGGACAGTGCGCGTCTCCTTCGCGGCCGGGTGGTTCTGCGGGTGACCGAGAAGGGCCAAGGCTACCGTCTGGAAACCCCCAAGGGCACCGTGGTGGATTTAGGCACGGAATTCGGCGTTTCCGTCGACGGGAAGACCGGAGAGGTTGAGACCCACGTGCTCGAGGGGGAGGTGGAAGCCCTGCCCAGCAACAGCAGCGAGCGGATTCACTTGGGGAAGAACCAGGCGCTCCGGCAATCAGGGCAGCTCAGCGTCAGGATTCCTATCGATCAGGGTTCCTTCTACTCCTCCCTGCCTCCGCAGCGCGGCAGGGATCTGGGGATGGCGCACTGGTCCTTCGAGCCCGGCAATGACGGGGTGATCCCCGGCCTGAGCCAGGGATTGGGCGAAGAGGGTGCCGATTTGGAATTGCGGTCCGGCACCCGTCTGGTGGACGGGCCCTTTGGCACCGCCATTCATTTTGACGGCGAAGGTGGCCATGGGGAAAGCAGCTATCGCGGCATCGGAGGCAACAGGCCCCGCACCGTGGCGCTCTGGGTGAGGGTTCCGCGGGACTTCGACCTCCAGCAGGGCTTCGCCATGATTTCCTGGGGTGAGTTTGACGAGGAGGACCCGGGGCGGGTCTGGCAGGTCTCCGCCAATCCACTGGAGAGGGACGGCTTGGTCGGCCGACTGCGGGTGGGCGCGCACGGGGGCATGGCGATCGGCACCACCGATTTGCGCGACGACCAGTGGCACCATGTCGCGGTGGTTCTCTATCCTGCTGCCGATCCGAGCTTCGGCCAGCACGTCCTGCTTTTCATCGACGGATCTCTGGAGCCGATTTCGAGACGGGTCCTAGGGGTGATCGACACCCAAGTCCAGGAGGCCTCTCACGGTGTCCTGCTGGGCAAGGACGTCACCTCGAATGCGCATGGGGTCCGATTCTTCCGCGGAGCCGTCGATGAAGTCTACATCTTCGATGCCGCCCTGTCCCAGGACGAGATCCGGGTGCTCATGGAGCGCAACGAGCCGCCGAGGTAGGGGATGTCGGAGGGCCGTCGAACCGACAGTGGAGCATCTTCTTGATCCAAGACCCTCGAACTGGCACCGTGCTGGCTTGCGGAAAGCGGGGTAGGGCTGGACGGGGTGGGCTTTCTGCCCGCAGTCTCCATTCGTGAAGATCAAATCTGCCGAGTTCGCCACCAGCGCGCCGGATCTCGAAAGCTGTCCGCCGGAGAGATTCCAGGAGTTCGCCTTCATCGGGCGATCGAATGTCGGCAAGTCGTCGCTGATCAACATGCTGGTCGGGCGGAAGGGGCTGGCCCGGGTGTCGTCGACCCCCGGGGCGACCCGGCTGATCAACTTTTTCACGATCAACAACGAGTGGTCGCTGGTCGACCTGCCGGGCTACGGCTACGCCAAGATTCCCGTAAAGATGCGCGAGGGCTTCCAACGCGCGGTCTCCGAGTATCTGGCGCAGCGGGAGGCCTTGTCCTGCGTCTTCGTCCTGATCGACGCCCGGCACACTCCGCAGCAGCTCGACCTCGACTTCTGCGACTGGCTGGCGGTCAACGGCATTCCCTTCGTCCTCGTCTTCACCAAGGCCGACAAGGTGAAGGCGGGTCGCCTGAAAAAGAACGTCGACGCGTTTCTCGCGGCCCTCGCCGAGCGGGTCGAGGGAGAGCCCCGGGTCCACGTGACTTCCATCACCGATGGGCGGGGCCGCGACGAGCTGCTCCGGTTCATCGGCGAGGCGCTCGAGTGATCCGGGCGTCGATTCTTGAAATGCCCGGCGGTTGTGGAATGTAATGCCGCTGATGAAGACACTTTGGCTGTTTTTCGCGGCGACCTTGATGGTCGAGGGTCGGACCTGGACCGAGGCCGATTCGGGCCGGACGGTCGAGGCGGAGTTCGTCGGCCGCTCCGGCGACCAGGTGAAGCTGCGACGCGCGGACGGGCGGGAATTCGAGATCGCCCTGTCCCAGCTGGTTCCCGACGACCGGGAATTTGTGGCAAATCAGGGATCCGCCGACTGGCCCTCTTGGCAGGGTCCCAACCGCGACAACCGTTCACCGGACACAGGACTCCTGAAGGAGTGGCCGGAGGGTGGACCGGAGTTGCTCTGGACTTTCGAGAACGGCGGCAAGGGCTACAGCTCGCCCTCGATCACCGGCGGGCGGATCTACTTCAGCGGCACGCGCGACGGCGAGGCCGAGATCATCTGCCTCGACGAAGCCACCGGCAAGGAGCTGTGGAGCACCCCGATCGGCGATGACGAGGGGCAGGGTTACAACACCGGTTGGGGCGGGGGGCCGCGTGGGGCACCGACGATTAGTGATGGAAGGCTCTACGTGATGTCCGCAAACGGCTCGGTGGCCTGCGTGGACATCAAGGATGGTTCCAAGCTCTGGGGTGTGGAGCTGGTGAAGGACTTCGGTGGCAAGGTCCCGGCCTGGGGCTACTCCGAGTCGCCGCTGGTGGATGGTGAGAAACTGATCGTCACGCCGGGCGGCAAGGGAGGTGCCATCGTCGCGCTGAACAAGGAGACCGGGGACGTGATCTGGAAAAGCGAGGGCCTCACCGACGACGCGCAGTATTCATCGGTCATCATCGCCGAGGCGGATGGCGGGAAGCAGTATGTCCAACTCTTCATGAAGCAGTTTGCCGGGGTCGATGCCGGGACCGGGAAACTGCTCTGGACCTCGGATTGGAAGCAGGGACGGACCGCGGTGATTCCGACACCGGTTTACCACGACGGCCACGTTTACATCACCGCCGGCTACGGCGCCGGCAGCAAGCTGGTGAAGATCGGCAAGGACTCCGCCGAGGAGGTCTGGGAGAACAAGGTGATGAAGAACCATCATGGCGGCGTGGTGCTGGTGGACGGGCACATTTACGGATTCTCCGACGGAGCCGGCCTGCTCTGTCAGGACTGGAAGACCGGCGAGCGTGTCTGGTCGGAGAAGGGCGAAGGCCTGCAGAAGGGAGCGGTCCACTACGCCGACGGCATGATCTACGGTCTCGACGAGCACGAGGGCTCCACCTTCCTCGCCGAAGCGACACCCGACGGCTACCGTGAGAAGGGCCGGTTCGACCTGCCGAAGAAGACCAAGCTGCGTGAGGGAACCAACGGCAAGGTCTGGACCCGGCCCGTGGTCATCGGCGGCCGGCTCTACCTGCGCGACCAGGACCTGCTTTTCTGCTACGATGTGAAGGGGTAGGGGCGGGCGCTTTTCAGTCGTCTTGATGAGAGCCGACGGCTTCCGTTCGTATCGGTCGGGTGCGATCAGGTCTGCAATGCGGCAGCCTGCCGAGGTGTGCGAGAGCCGGTCACTCGGTCTTCTCGTGTTGAGAGCGACCTCACCGATCGAGAAAAAGGGTCCCAGCGACACGGGAAGAGGGCTTGGGCGGTCGGGAAGGGTGCCGGAGCGTTTGGAAAAGGGGTTCGGCCGGTTTTGAAGGAGGTCCGGGCCGTTGGGAGCGCCTCTTACCTCCCGGGCCAGGGCGTTCACCCATTTTTAGAAGGCGCTTTGCGGGTTCGGTAGAAAGATTTCGGGATGGATTCTTTAATAAAGTTCCCAAATATGGAATTTTGGCTTGCTTAACTAATGGCAACCAGGGCATGTTCCGCTGCATGGTTTTAGTTGGAAAGACGAGCGCCCTGCTAGCCGACGCGCAACGTCATTGCGCACAGCCTTTTCGGGCCTGGGCCAACGAAGTCCGGAAGGCTCGATGGGAGGGAGTGGACGAGGTCCGGCGGCGCTATCCCCGATCATGGGTTCTGGAGGATGATAGCTTTCACGTTTCACTCACCGGGGCCGACATCGGCATCCGCTTCTCGGTTTCCTTCGAGGTCGGGACGGTTCGGGCGATTGCCATTGCTCCAGCTCCCGAGACCTATCGCTTTCCCCCGAATACCCCCCACGCCATGAACACAGCAACCCCATGACCACGCGAACCGAATATGAAACCGATCAACACTCCCAAACGGCACGAGGAGGCGCTGGAGCGCTTCGACGTGCTGGTGGCCCGCGGCGTTGAGCTGACGGAGCCCGAACGGGATGAGTTGGAGATCCTGAGCGTCCTGCTCGCCGACTACGAAGAAAAGCACCACCCCGTCCCGCCACCCGATCCCATCGAAGCCATCAAGTTCCGGATGATGCAGTGCGACTACAAAGCCAAGGACCTCGGCCGACTCGTCGGCGGGGCCAACCGCGCCTCGGAGATCCTCTCCGGGAAACGGGGGCTCACACCCGACATGATGCGCGCCTTGTACCGTGAGTGGGGAATCCCCACCGATTCGCTGCTGGGCGTCGCGGTGCCTGAACCCGAACCTGCTCCCGAGCGGGAATTCGACCCCGGGGACTACCCGATCAAGCAGATGTACGATCGCGGCTATTTCCCCGGTCGCGAGAGAAACTGGAAGCGGGACTCCAGGGACAAGCCCGACCTGCTGCGACGTTTTTTCACCGTCGGAACCGCCCCTCTGGTTCCCGCCCTGCCTCGGAAAGCCACGGGCAAGAAGGCGATCAACGTCCACGCACTCGAGGCTTGGGCGCACCGCGTGAGGACGCGGGTCGCGGAGGAGGAAGACCTCCCGAAATGGGATCGCAAGGCCTTTGACGGGGCCTTCGTCCACTGGCTGGCCAGCCTGAGCTACTTCGACGACGGCCTGGTCAAGGCCATCGACGAGCTTCGCGAGCGCGGCCTGCCGGTGGTCGTCGAGCCACGCCTCGATGGCACCCGGCTGGACGGCGCGGCGCTGCTCGCGGACGATGGCCGACCGATCATCGGGCTCACCCTGCGCCTCGACCGGCTCGACAACTTCTGGTTCACCCTCTTCCACGAGCTGGGCCACGTGCTCAACCACCTCGATCCCGGCGGGCGGCCACTGTTCGACTGCGATTTCGACTCCGCGCGCAGCGGCCGGGTCGAGCAGGAGGCCGACCGCTTCGCCCTCGACACCCTGATCCCGCCTCCGAAATGGGAGGTGGTCAGGACGCTGAAGCTTGCCGGCCAGATCCGCCGTGCCGCCCGCGACCTGCGCATCGGGGTAGCGGTGATCGCCGGCCGCCTTCGCCGCGAGGCCAACGACTACCGCAAACACCGCACCCTCGTCGGCCAGGGAATGGCCCGCGAGGCTCTCGGATTCACCGACGACCAATGGCCCAAGTAATCGATTTCCCAAGCGGAGGACCCCGCGCGGACCTCCGTTCCGGAAAAAGCCGGAGACCCAACCACGGCCCGCCCGCGAGTGCGGGGTCGGGACAACCAACGGCGGTCTCCACCCAACATTGAATCCAAGATGGATACCAATGCCACCACCACCAAACGGCGTCGGCCTGCCAGAAAGGCCGAAGACTTCCACTCGGCGTGGAAGGAGCTGGCCCCGGACGCGGCGTTCGGGGGATTGACCCTCGCGGAACTCGAGACGGCCATGGGGCCCCTTGAAGCCGCGCTGGACGAATTGCGGACGCTCACCGTGAGCCGCTCGGCGGCTCTCAAGGTGCGCAATCAGGAAGAGAAGGCGCTCAATGCCCTCCTCATCCGGGTCGCCCACGGCGTCCGCAGCCACCCGGACCACGGCGAGGACAGCCCGCTGTATCGCGCCATGGGCTTCGTGCCCAAGAGCGAGCGGGCCACCGGCCTCACCCGCCGGTCCGACGAAGAAAACGAGGAAGCCGCCGCTTGATCGATTCCTGCAAGAATCACGCGATCAAGACGACGGCTTCCGTCGAAGAGTGCCACCGGTCCGGAAGGGCCGGTGGCCATTTCTTGAGAAAGGAGAGCACTTCGCCAGCACCGGTGCAAGGCGGTAGTTTGGAATGCCAAACGATGAATCGACCACACAAGAGAGTGTTCGGGTGAACATTTCCTTGATTTGGTCAAGCTCCTTCATGCAAATTGGAATTCGGAGAGCGTCGACTGGTGGCGAGCGTAGCTTCTCCAATCCGCTGATCCGCAATTTCTTGAGCAATTATCCTCCAGCCATGAATTCCCATCCCGTTGCCCGCACCGGAGTACTCCTTCGCCGGCTGAAATCGGTCGAAACCCGCACGAAGCTCCAGAAGATCGTCCATATCCTCCAAGTCATGGGTGGTCCTTTCCCGGAGCGCTTCGACTTCCAGTACCGCGGCACCCATTCGGACGAGTTCGCGCGCGAAATCGAAGCCTTCATAGCTGAAGAACTTGTGGTCGAGACGGCTGGTAGTGTCGGCCGACCTTCGATCCTGCGGCCCACTGGAAACCTCCTGGATCTTCTGGAGCTGGATCCTTCGTTGGCCGAGGAGCCGGCGTGGCTCGCGTGGGCCGACGATTTGAATGCCCAGAGCGTTGGACGGCTGGATGGGGTCTCCGCGCTCCTGTATTTCCACCAGCACCGCTGGCCCCGAGCCGCCTGGAGAAAGAAGTTTTTCGAGGTGAAGCCGCAGCGGGCAGGGGATTTTGAGCCGTGCGAAGCACTGGCGCTGCAATTACTCGGGGGAGCCTCAGAGGTGTTGGCGTGACGGATGACTTCCAAGGCGCTCTCGCGTCCGATTTCCAGGTTGGCTCCCGATGCGGCCCCGGGCCACGGAGCCTGCTGCATTGACCTTGCACCGCCTTTGCAAGCATCCTGTGCCCCGTTAGGCAGACCGACCCGTCATCCCTCTCACCATTGCATCGCCCATGTCGTTCAAACTCGAAGATCTTCCCTACCAGCGGCAGGCGATCGAGGCTGCCGTGCGGATCTTCGAGGGCCAGCAGCGGAGCTACTTCAGCCTGGAGTTCGAGGGCGACTGCTACCCGAACCGTCTCGACCTGGCCCCGCGGGAAATCGTCCGCAACGTCGAGGCGATCGCCGCCGACAACGGCATCGGCCCGGGGGAGGCGAATTTCAATATCGAGCCCGACTACTGCATCGAGATGGAGACCGGAACGGGCAAGACGCTCGTTTACCTCCGGACCATCTACGAGCTGTGCCGCGAATACGGCTTTACCAAGTTCATCATCCTCGTCCCCTCCGTGCCCATCCGCGAGGGCGTGCTCGACACCATCGAGTCCTTCCGTCCCCAGCTCGAGCGCCTCTACAACATCCCGCTCCACGCCTTCGAATACAACAGCAAGCGCCTCACCAAGGTGAAGCGCTTCATCGAGGGCACCGACCTCCAGGTCATGATCATGACCACCCACTCGTTCAGCGCGGACGACAACATCATCAACCGCGGCGGTGAGAAGCTGGAGGACGCGCCCGATGGCGGCACCTACTGGCAGGCCCTCGCCAAGGTCCGGCCCATCGTCATTATGGACGAGCCGCAGGAGGGCATGGACACCGACAACCTGCGCCCCCGGCTCCTCGAGCTGAATCCCGTCGCCCGCCTGCGCTACTCCGCCACCCACAAGGTCGTCCGCAACCTCCTCTACCGGCTCTCGCCCTTCGATGCCTACAACCAGCGGCTCGTGAAGAAAATCGAGGTGCTTTCCGTCGCGGAAATCAACGACGAGGCCACGCTCAAGCTCGAACTCCTCGAAATCCAAACCGGGAAGGGAAGACCCAAGGCCAAGTTCAAGGCCTGGCGGCAGATGGCGGGCGGCTTCAAGTCCGCGCCCACCAAATGGCTCAAGGACGGCGACTCCCTGGAGGATGCCACCAACAATCTCTCCTACCGCGGCTTCCGCATCGAGCACATCCGTGCCCAGGGCCTGCGCGGTGGCGGGGCCATGGTGAAATTCAGCAACGGCATCGAGCTGTCTCCGAACGCCGCCACCGGCGACGTGAGGGGCATCTTCCGCCAGCAACTCTACTGGCTCTGCTACCGGCACTTCGAGAAGGTCGAGAAGCTCAAGCCCCTCGGAATCAAGCCGCTCGCCCTCGTCTTCATCGACCGCGTCGCCAATTACATGGCCGACGACGGCAAGATCAAGACGCTCTTCGTCGAGGAATTCCCGAAAGCCTACCGCGATCACTACAAGGAAGACCCGCCCGACGGCATGGTCCACGAGGTCCAGGCCTATTATTTCGCGAAGACCAACGCCGGGGAGTTCACCGACAACGAGAACTCCATGGCCAAGCAGCGCGAGATCTACGACGAGATCCTGCGCGACAAGGAGGCCCTGCTCGCCTTCGACAACCCCCGGCAGTTCATCTTCTCCCACTCCGCCCTCGGCGTCGGCTGGGACAATCCGAACGTCTTCACCATCGCCACGCTCAACGAGACCTACTCCGACATCAAGAAGCGCCAGGAGATCGGCCGGGGTCTCCGCATCTGCCGCAACCAGGCGGGCCAGCGGGTGTATGACGAGGACTCCACGCCCGAGGGCGAGGAAATCAACCTCCTCACCGTCATCCCCAACGAAACCTACGAAACCTTCGTCACCCAGTACCAGGACGAGCTGCACCAGCGGGTGCCGGTCCGTCACAGCCCCAAGGGCAGGCGGAAGGGAATGAAGAAGGTCCGCCTCAACCGCGACCTCTTCGACAGCGCGCCCTTCCGCCGCTTCTGGGAGCGGCTTTCCCGCCGCACCGACTACGCCGTGACCTTCGACGAGGCCGACCTGGTGGCGAAGTGCGCCGAAAAGCTCAACGCCATCGATCTCCAGCGCTACGAGGCCGAGGTTTCGCTCACTCGCATCGACGCGCTTTCCGCCGATGAGGGCGCCCGCTCCGCCGACCTGGGGCGGGAAACGGTGGTGCTCGCCGCCGATTTCGCCGCCATCGACCTGATCGAGGAGCTGTCCGAAAACACCGCGCTCGCCTACGGCACGGTGATCCGGATCGTGAAGGAGATCACCAACTTCGATCAGCTCGTCCGGAACCCGCCGCGCTACCTTCACCTCGCCACCGAGCACATCAACCGGCTCGCCGTCGATGAGATGGTCCGCACGATCAGCTACACGCCCACCGGCGAGAAGTGGGAGCGGGAGGAGTTCGAGGAAGTCATCGAAACCTACCGCGCCACCGAGGCCACGCCGAACCACGGCATCTACGACCACGTCATCATCGATTCCGATTCGGGGCCGGAGATCCGCTTCGCCAAGGAGGCCGACGCTCATCCGCGCGTCCTCGCCCTGCTCAAGCTCCCGGATTTCTACAAGATCCCCGTGCCCTCGTTGAAGGGCGGCACCAGCACCTACACGCCCGACTTCGGCGTCGTCGTCTCCCACAAGGCGCTGCGGGAGGATGAGGAAATCGAACTCCACCTCGTGGTCGAAACCAAATCGACCGACAACATCGACCAGCTCACGCCCGAGGAGCAGGTGAAGATCAAGTGCGCCATCAAGCACTTCGCCGCCCTCGGCATCACCGCCAACACCACCCTTCTCTACAAGGCACCCGTCACCCGCTTCGATCCGAACGTGCGGGAGGACGAGGTCGAGTACGGTGCGAAGCAGCCCGCCGGCTTCTTCGCGCCGCGCCAGAACTTCGGGGCCACCCTGCAGGCCGCCACCGCCACACCCGACACCCACCCGTCCTGTGACTCCGAATCTCGGGCCTGAATCGACGCCGGCTTCCTTTAATATGATTGAAAAACGTCAAATTTCTGACATTTTCGATCGGTCATGATCATTCGCTACACCTTCAGGAATTTCTACTCGTTCGCGGAAGAGACCGAGGTGGACTTCACCGTCGGTCTTCGCGCCGGCGACCGTCCAGGAATCGTGGAGACTGAAGCTGGCTACCGCGTGAACCATGTGACCGGGGTTTTCGGGGCCAATGCCTCGGGCAAGACCAACCTCCTCAAGCCGCTGGGTTTCCTCGCCTGGTTCGTCCTCGATTCAGCGCGGGCCAAGCCCGGTTCCGAAATCCTTTTCGAGGCTTTTGCGTTCGGTGATGGCGACGGCGAGCGGCCGACCGAAATTGCCGTCGAGTTCGAGTTCGGCGGAGGTCACTATCTGTATGAGGCGACCTTCCGCCGGGACCGGGTGCTGAGCGAGTCGCTTCACCGCAAGAAGACCCGCTTTTCCTACCTTTTCGAGCGGATTTGGGACGAAGAGGCAGGTGAATATGAATTCAAGGCTCAGGATATCGGCCCCGCTGCCCAGGTGCCCCTGCGGGCCAATGCCTCTTGGTTGTCCTCCGCGCTCCTCCAGGAGCACGAACTGGCCCTGCGCCTGCACCCGTTCTTTCTCTCGCTGCACGGCAACCTCGGGCCGGACGGTCGCACCCCGCTCCACGACGCGGAGTTCACCAATCTCGTGAGCGCCGCCGAGTTTTTCGACGCTGACCCCGAGACCCTACGCCGTGCTTCATCCTTGATGGCGGGCTTTGACCTCGGGCTGACCAAGGTACGGACCGAACGGATCAAGAACACCGGGCCGGATGGCAAGGAATACGAGTTTACTTTCCCGGTCGCCGAGCATCAGGTCGCCGGTCGGAACCATCTCCGCGCCTTGATGCAGGAATCTCGTGGCACTCAGGCGCTGTTCGTCTTGCTCCGCTACCTGCTTCCCGTTCTGGAGTCCGGCGGAGTCGCCTTTATCGACGAGTTCGAGTCCGGGCTCCACCCCCACATGGTCCGCGCCATTGTCGATCTGTTCTTCAACCCCGCCACCAATCCGAAGGACGCGCAGCTGATCGCCACCTTCCACACCGACTTTCTGCTCCGTGATACCCTCCACAAATACCAGGTCTACTTGGTCGAAAAGGGCGATGACCTCGTCTCACGAGCCTACCGTTTGGACTCCTTCCGCAAAGCAAAAGGAGGGAAGGCGCCGCGCAATGTCGAAAACCTCTTCGAGAAATACCACGCCGGCAGCTACGGCGGGGTTCCCGAGTTTTCCTGAGATTCGACGACAATGTCCCGCAGCCAACCTCAGAAACGAAAGCCGCGATGCGCACGGCGCACGGCGCAGATCGTGGTTGAGGGCTTTACCGAGGAAGCCTTCTGCAAACATCTGAAGGCTCTCTACGCACGGGACTGCGGCGTGCGGGTGGAGATTCACAATGCCCGGGGCGGATCGCCACAGGATGTCATCAGATCCGCCATCAAACGCCGGGGCTTCGACCGCACGCTGGTTTTGTTCGACACCGACCGGCCTCTTCCGGCGGTTTGGCACCGCAAGGCCTTGGCGAACGGGTATCAACTGGTTACCCCGTCGCCCTGTATCGAGGCCTTTTTGCTCGAACTGCTGGGCCATCCGCTACCCGGCGACACAGCGGCCTGCAAGCGCGCGTTCGATGCCGTCCTGCCCCCGCCCGGAAAGTATCTGCCGGAGCCCTACGCCGAGCATTTCCCCGATACACTCCTCCGCCACGCCCAATCCCCGCTCCTCAAGCAACTCCTCTCCGCCTTCCGACCATGAGCGACGACACCACCGACTCCGTCACGCTGGATGACCTGCTGCCCACCACGCCCGACCTCCGCGCGGAGCGCCTGGCGGAACTCAAGCGCCTCTTCCCCGACCTCTTCACCAACGAGGGCCGGCTGAATCCCGACGAACTCAAGCGCCTCGTCGAGCCCAACGAGGTCCACGAGACCGAGCGCTACGAGTTCAAGTGGTACGGCAAGGCCGCCTCCAAGCGGGAAGCGTTCACGCCGACGACCGCGACCCTGGTCTATGACGAGGAGCGCTCCGTGAATCCGGACAAAGCGGACGGGAACATGATCATCGAGGGAGAGAACCTCGAGACGCTCAAGCTGCTGCTGAATGCCTACAGGGAGCAGGTGAAGTGCATTTACATCGACCCGCCCTACAACACCGGAAGTGACTTCATCTACAAAGACGACTACGCCCGAGAAGTCGCCCGATATTGGGAAGATACAGGTGAAACGGCAGGCGGCGTAAAACTAACGTCAAACCCGGATACTTCGGGTCGCTATCATTCCGACTGGCTTTCAATGATCCACACTAGGCTCCTCGTAGCACGGAGTCTCCTGAGTGAGGCTGGCGCAATTTTCATCAGTATTGACGATCACGAAGTGGCAAATCTCCGAAGGGTCGCTGACGAAGTGTTCGGGCGCGAAAATTTCGTTGCCCAGTTCATTTGGCAGAAGATGGATAGCCCGAGTCGAAACGAGGAGGATCGCTTTCATTCAAACTATCACGAGTATTTGCTGGTGTATCAGCGGACGGAAAAATGCCATTTCTCGCGAATGGCTAAGGAAAAGATCCTTGATGCCTATCCGCTTACGCTTGCGGACGGACGGAAGGCTCGCAGACGCCAACTTAGAAAGAATGGAAAAAATGCGCGCCGAAAGGATCGCCCCACCATGTGGTATGCGTTGGAATCTCCCGATAAAGAGGAAATCTGGCCAATTCACCCTAAGGAGGGGTGGGAGGGCCGCTGGGTACTGAGCAAAGGCGAGTGGAAGAATCGAAGCGATGCGGGGCTCACGGAGTGGATCAAACGCGATTACGGCTGGGCTCCATATTACATTGAGATTGCACCGCAGGAACCGACGATTCCATGGCCGTCGATCATGGACTATGTCGAGCAGAACCGGCAGGCCAAGGCGGAATTCACTGAGATTATGGGGTCATCGATAGAGTTCGAGACTCCCAAGCCTGCCTCCTTACTAAAGGCCATTATCGAGATGGCCTCGAACGATGACGATCTGGTTATGGATTTTTTTGCCGGCAGCGGAACATTCGCCCAAGCGGTTCTACAGCGCCCAGACGATCTCCTTAGGCGGAAGTTTATTGTCGTCCAAGTTCCGGACTCTATTCCAGCTGACGATCCTATTCACGATCTCGGCTTCAAGGCGATCTCTTCAATTACCATCGAGCGCATCAAACGCGTAATCGAAGGCTACGGCGATGATCCGCAGCCGATTCCCGACGCCGGGTTCAAGGTCTATCGGCTGGCCAAATCGAACTTCCCGCGCTGCGAGTTCAAGCCCGATCCCGAAGCCACCGACGAAGAGAACGTGGAATCGCTCCGTCGCTACATTGAGGAGAAGGAGGCGGCGTTCTTCCTGACGCTCGACGAGGCGGGCGAGCGGGCGGTGTTCGACGAGGTGCTGCTCAAGAACGGTTTCCAGCTCCACTACAGCCGCGAGCGCCGCGACGACTTCGCCGACAACACCGTCTGGGAAATCGCCGACCCGCGCCGCAAGGCGCTCGTCTGCCTCGCCTGGAGCGAGAACATCCAGGACGCCACCATCGCCCGCCTCCGCGAGCTGGCCGAGACCGGCGACAAGCCCTTCTTCATCTGCCTCGAACGCTCTCTCTCCACCACCGCCAAGTGGAACCTCAAGCACCTCCTCGGCAACCACTTCAACGCGTTCTAGGATGCACCATCCGGCATTCGAGAAATCCCAACGTCATCCACAGGCAGGGTTCGCGACAGCAGCCACGAGCCCGCCCGCCAAGCCATGAATCCACTCGACCAACTCACCATCCGGGGATTCAAGTCGATCCGGGAACTGGAAGATTTCAAACTTCGATCCCTCAATCTCTTCATCGGTGCGAATGGAGCGGGTAAGAGTAATCTGATCGGCTTCTTTCGCCTCCTGAACGCCTTCATGGACGGTCGTTTGAACGATTTCGTGATCGATAGCGGAGGGGTGAGCGACCTTCTCTTCAACGGGCGGAAGGTCACCGGGGAGATGTATTTTGAAACCCGGTTTGGGGATCGGGGTCACCGCTTCACCTTGAAGCCCGGACCCGATGAGGAGCCCGCCATCGTCGATGAAGCTCGCTACTACCGCCATTCGCAGAGTGGCTGGTGGGAGATGGGCGACAATTTGCAGGGTCGCTCCAAGGTCGCGGCGGAAGCACAAGGAGACAGCGAGGATTCCGCGTACAGCAGGCCGGTCGTCAATGCGATCCGTTCCTGGCAGATCTACCACTTCCACGACACCAGCCGCAGCGCCCGGATGCGTCTCTATGAGATTGTCGAGGATGACGATGAACTGCGCACGGATGGGGCCAACCTCGCTCCGTTTCTGAAACGGCTCCGGGATCGGGAAAAGCCCTGTTACACGGCGATCCTCGATGCCGTGAGGTTGGTTTCCCCATTCTTCGACGATTTCGTACTCGAACCCAGGGCGATGGGGGCGGCGAAGAAGATCAATCTTTCATGGCGACAGAAAGGCTCGGATTATCCGATGCAGCCCTACCACCTTTCCGATGGGACGATCCGCTTCATCGCGCTCGCGACCGCGCTGCTGCAGCCGGAGCCGCCGTCCTCGATCATCATCGACGAGCCGGAACTGGGCCTGCATCCGCACGCACTTTCGATTTTGGCCGAACTGATCCAGGACGCCGCCAAGCGCACCCAGTTGATCATTGCGACCCAGTCGGCCACCTTGCTTGACCAGTTCGGGGTCGAGGACATCGTGGTGGTCAAGAGGGAGGACGGCGCCTCGACCTTCAGCCGGTTGGAAGAGAAGGACTACAAGGCCTGGCTGGAGTCCTACACGGTCGGCGAACTCTGGACGAAGAACGTGATCGCGGGAGGCCCGAGCCATGAGTGAGCCGGTTTACGTCGCCGTGATCTGCGAGGGTCCCACGGAGCGGATGTTTGTCGAGGAGATCCTTGCACCCCATTTCCAGACGCTTGGCATTTACATGACGCCGACGATCCTCACGAAGAAGGGCGAAAACGGGGGTGATGTGAAGTACAGTCGCCTTTATCACGATCTTCAAACCCACCTCCGTCAGGGTCACAATCGATGCGTCACCACGCTTCTTGATTTCTATGGGCTGAAGGATCATTGGCCAGGCTACGAGGAGGCGAAGCGGGAAACCGCTCCGAGTGCGAAGCAGACGATGCTTTCGGATGCGGTGAAGGAGACGGCGAACAGGACTCTCGAGGAGTGGCGTTCGTTCGAGCGATTCCTGCCCCACTTCGTGATGCACGAGATCGAGGCCCTGTATTTCAGCTGCCCGGAGACCTTGGCCGACAAGCTCGGTGTCGAACCCGGAGTGGTGCAGGCGATTGTTACGGAATGTGGGGAGCCCGAGGCGATCAATCATGAGCGGGACACATCGCCGAGCCATCGTCTGGATGGCCTGGCCAGCGGGCACTTCCGGAAGACTTCGACCGGCATCGCCATCGCCAAGGAAATCGGGCTGTCCAAGATGCGGGAGGTCTGCCCATTGTTCAACCAGTGGGTCACAACCATCGAGGGATTGGCATGAGGGCCGGGTATCTACCTGACACCGATAGCCGAGCTGGAGTAGAGACCCCCGGTTGGAGATGAGTGCAAGTGAAGCGATTGAAGCGGCCTACAGCGCCGGCCTTCAGGTCTTCGATGGTGAGATCCGGAAGAAGGAGGCTCTTGAAAGCCTCAGTCGCGCGGCTTTGGCACCGAGTTCCGCGTCGAGCCTGGTGTGGATCGTCGGCAAGATGCTCAAGGGGGAGAAATACACCCGGGCGCTGAACATCCGGGACACCGACTCATATCTGACATGGATTCGGCGAGACAAGGGGGACGCGGGTCTTCGGCTGGCGCTTGAGGCGCTGCGGAAGCACATCGCCTACTACGAGAAGGTGAGGGGCACGACCCGAACCGGATTGCGCGAGGTGCTCGAAAAGCACAAGAAGTTCCTCGGAGCGGCTGGCGCGGGCGGCATCCTGCTGGAGTATCTGGATCGCGAGTCGCGGGGCTTCGTGGATCTCCTGCCCTTGGAGTGGTTCGCGGAGGAGGGGACGACGCGGGGGCTGGTGCATGAGGTTCGTGGGTGCAAGGGTGGGGTCTTTCAGGCGAAGTGCGATGTCACGGTGACCGGCGACCGGGCGGATCTTGATTACACGCGATACCCCCGCTTCAACCGGGCACAGGGCATGTGGCTTGGCATTGCGCGGATCGAGTTCGGGGATTTGGATCGGACCTCGGTCGCCGGACTTTCGTGGCAGGGTGAGGGAGAAAAGGATTTCCAGAAGGTGCCCTTCCGGACCGGCGGCTTCGAAGTCCCTCCGGTCGGCAGCTATCAACCGCCAACGGGTCGAGGAAAGAAGGTCATCCGCGAGGTTCGGGAGCGCGAAGGCCAGGGCAAGTTCCGGCGTAGCCTGCGGGCGATCTACGACAACCGCTGCTGCATCACCGGCTGCCGGGTCGTGCAGGTTCTGGAGAGTGCCCACATCGATCCGTATCAAAGTGAGGAATCCAATCACGTGGCGAACGGCCTGTTGCTGCGGGCGGATCTCCACACGCTTTTTGACAACCATTTGATCGCGGTGAAGCCCGGAACCTTGGTCGTGTATCTGGCCAAGGAACTTCGCGAGGATCCGAGCTATGCGGAGTTGCACGGGAAGCGGCTCGAACTGCCCAAGGAGCCGTCCCATCACCCGGACCGAGGAGCCTTGGAAAGGCGCTGGTGCGAGTTTTGTTCCGCAGGCTTGTCGAACTGATCATGGTGGCACTGGTTAAGGACGGGAATGGTGCGCTCGCCGTCATCGGAGTCGTGGCGGCGACCTGGTTGGTGGGAGGCGGAATGCTTTGGGGGCTGCGAAGGTCTCGGGACTGGTGGCGGAAGCGGTATCGGGAGCCGTTCCACCAAGGTATCCTGCGACCGCCGGGATGGGGGTGCTTGGAGCGGCGGCAGGATGCGCTGTTTGATTTCGCCTCGCTGGTGGGTGTCCTGCCGGTATTTGCGGCGGGTCTGGCGTATGTCGCGATCACGGCTTCGTGGGAGGTAAAGCTCGGATGCGCGCTGACGGGAGTCCCGTTGGGGGTGATTGGCGTGAGGCACCTCCTTCAGTCGTATCGGTCGGCTCGAATCGCACGGCTTGGCTTCCTAGGCGAGTGCGCGGTGGCGGAGGCGCTGCTTCCGCTGGCGGCGAAGGGGTGGCGGGTATTCCACGATTTGCCGATGGAGGTGGAGGGGCGGGTAATCGACGAGGCGGCCGTGGAGAAGGTCGCCGCGAAGCTGGAGGAATGGTGCCGCGTCCTAAGGTTTGAGCAGGAGGATGAAGATGCGGGCTGAAGCCCGCGGTCCGTCCCGCGCAGCCGCTTGGAATGGCACTTCAGCAGAACTTGTCGTGGAGGATGTGGAGGCCGAGGAGGTGGTTGAGCAGCGCGTCCTTGCGGACGAGTGAGGTGGGGTCGGTGTCGGCGTCGTAGTCGCGCAGGAAACCCTCGACCCGGTCGGGCGAGAGGATGCCGCAGCGACTCACGGCGTCGCGGTTGAGGAAGGAGTGGATGAGTTCCCGGACGCGGGCCTTCTTCTTCTCGTCGGTGTGCGCGGGAGGGGCCATGAAGGCGAACTTCTCCCGCTTGTAGAGAACCTCGGGCAGCACGCCCTTCACCGCTTCGCGCAGCACGTATTTCTCGATGTTGCCCTTGATCCGGTAATGCGGCGGCACCTTGAAGGCGGCCTCGGCGAGGTGGTGGTCGAGGAAGGCCGGGCGGCTTTCCATCGAGTTGGCCATGTCGACGCGGTCGCCGCCCCAGTTGAGGATCTGGCCTTCGAGCTGGCACTTGGCCCAGGTGTACTGGGCGCGGTCGAGCGGGTGGCGGCCGGCCATCATCGAGCCGTCGATGCGCGAGGCGATCTCCTCGATCGGGTCGTAGTCCGCCAGTTCCCGGGCAACGTCGTCGGCGAGCAGGGGACGGGCAAGGTCGAGGGTTTCCATCCACGGCTGGAGCCATGAGGGGGTGAATCCGCAGATGGCGTCGAAGGCCGGGTGATGGCGCTCGTTCTCGGAAAGGATCGCCCCCTTGAAGAGCTGGTTGGTCTTCTCCAGCGCGGCCTGGTATTCGGCCCGGATGTGTTCGGGTTCATGGTCGATGCCGTGGAGGAACATGTCGCGCTTGAAACCCGGGTAGCCGGCAAAGATCTCATCGGAGCCCTCGCCGGTGACCACGCAACGGTAGCCACAGTCCCAGACGCGCTTCGACATCAGGTTCTTCGCCACGCCGAGGGTGTTGTAGAAGGTGCGTTCGGCGTGCCACACTGTGTCGATGTAGTTCTGGCCGTAGAGGTCGTCCGCCGCGAGGGTGATCATCTCCTGGTCGGCATTCATCGACGCCGCCATTTCCTTCGCGATGCTGCTTTCGTCGTAGTCGACGTTGTCGAAGGCGATGGTGAAGGCCTTGACCGGTGACTGCATGGCACCCGTGGCGAGGCCGAGAATGCAGCAGGAATCGATGCCTCCGGAGAGGTAGCAGCCGACCGGGACGTCGGCCTCGAGGCGGTGGACGACGGCGCGGGTGAGTTCCTCGCGGACGCGTTCGACATGGTGGTTCTCGTCGTCGGGGTGGTCGTGGCCGCCCTCCTCCGGGAAATCGAGGTCCCAGTAGCGGATCTTCTCGATCGAGAGCCGGTCACCGTTCTTGCGGATGCGCAGCAGGTGGCCGGGCGAGAGCGATTCGATGTTCCGGAAGGCGCTCATGCCGGGCGCGATGGTTTGCATGAGCTGGTGCAGGGCAGCCTTTTCGTCGAGTTCCGCGGGGATGTCCGGGTGGGCGAGCAGGGCCTTCACTTCCGAACCCCAGTGGATCGTATGATCGTCCTGAACGTGGATGAAGAGCGGCCGGATGCCCCAGCGGTCGCGTATCAGAAGCAGTTCATCCTTTTCCTGGTCGTAGAGCGAAAAGGCGAACTCGCCCCGGAGGTATCGGGTGAAGTCGAGTCCGTGCTTGCGATAGAGTCCGAGCGCGATTTCGGAGTCCGACTTGGTGCGGAAGCGCTGGCCCTCGGCCATGAGGACCGAGCGGTGGAACTTGAAGTCGTAGAACTCGCCGTTGACGGTCGAGACAAAGCGGTCGTCGTGGGACCGGATGGGCTGCACGCCTCCCTCGAGGTCGTTGATCGACAACCGGGTGTGCCCGAAGGCGACGCCCTTGTTTCTTTCGAGCCAGGTCGTCTGGGCATCCGGTCCGCGGTGGAGGATGGCCTGCAGTTGTTCGTGGAGGATGGGTTCCCGGTTGTCGGGAAGAGGTCGGGCTGAGAAGGATCCGGCGATTCCGCACATGGTACAAGTTCAGAGTTCAGAGTTTTGAGTTCAGGTGGATGGGGCGGGTTGCTCGATGAATTTCGTATGGATGAGAGGACAAGGGCTTTGAGGGAGAGGTTGATGCGGTTCTCGCTGAGGTGTCTGAAACTGTTCCGGGCTTTGCCGAGGGTCGACGAGGCGCGGGTGTATGGAAGGCAGTTGCTCCGGAGCAGTTCTTCGGTGGGCGCAAATCATCGGGAAGCTTGTCGGTCGAGGTCGAAGGTCGAGTTCCGAGCGAAGCTGGGAGATTCCCTGAAGGAGATGGATGAAACCTGTTATTGGCTGGAGTTGATTCGCAAAGCGGAGCTGATGGATCCGGACAAGATGGCCGATCTGGAAAAGGAGGCCGACCAGTTGACCGGGATTCTCGTAACCATTCTCAAAAACTCTAAACTCTAAACTCTGAACTCTAAACTCTGAACTCCGAACTCTGAACTCTGAACTCTGAACTCACAACTCGGGCAGCCGGTCGAGGCGGCCGAGGACGGCGAGGAGGAGGGCCTGGCGGATGAAGACGGCGCCGTGGGCCTGGGAGAAATAGAGGTTGTGGGGGGTCTTGTCCAAGGAGGTGTCGAGCTCGTCGAGACGCGCGAGCGGGTGGAGGATGACCGCGTCCTGTTTCAGCGGGCTGTCGGCGTCGAGCTTGTAGCGCGAGTCGAGCGCCTTGTAGGAGTCGCCGAGGAAGGCGATGGAATTCATGTAGATGATGTCGAGCTGGGGAAGGCTTTCGCGGATGTCGTTGGTGACTTCGTAGTCGATGTCGGCCTGATTGAGGCTTTCGATCACGTCCGGACCGAAAGGATCGGCCATCTCGGAAATGACGGTGACCTTGCTGATATGCTCGTGGAAGAGCAGCGACATCAGGAGGAATGACTTCACCGCACGCATCGAGCCGGGGGTGCCGAGGATGCCGAGTTTCAGCTTCTGGTCACCGGTTTCGAACGGGGCGGCGAGGCGCGGTTTCCATTTGAGCAGCGCGTACCAGTCGGCGAGGGCCTGGGTGGGGTGCTCGCCGGATCCGTTGCCGGCATTGATCAGCGGGATCCGCAGGTTCTCCAGGATTTCCTTGGGTGCGCTGGTCTCGGTGTGCCGCATGACCACGCAATCGCAGTAGGCATTGAACATCTCGCCGATGTCCTGGATCGATTCGCCCTTCTTGGCACCGGTGATGGATCCATCGGGGATCGAGATCACCCGTCCGCCGAGGCGGTGGGCGGCACTCTCGAAGCTGGTGCGGGTGCGGGTGGATGCCTCGAAGAAGGCGGTGGTGATGATCTTGCCGTCGAGGGGGTGGTAGGGCCAGATCTCGATCTCCTCGAGGACCGCCGCGAGTTTGCAGAGTTCGGCGACGAGTTCGAAGCTGAACTGCCGGGCGTAGAGCACGTTCTGGCCGCTGAGTTGGGCGAGCACGTCGAGGTTCGGCGGGGCGGACTCGAAGAGGTTCAGGGGCTCGGGCCGGGTGGCCTTGGATCCCTCGGGAGGTTCCAGGTAGGCGGCGGCGGGATTCGGTTCGGGCTGATCGGACATGGCTCGGGGCGGGTGTCTTGCGTTTACCAGAGTTGGCCTCGCTTCCAGTCGACGACCAGCAGCACGGTGAGTGCGATCGCCGCCAGGGCGGTCCACGACAGGCCGCCGAGGATCAGGAGCTTGAGGAAGACGGGGCTGAACATGGTTCAGGAGGCGGGAGGGAGGGGGTCGGCCATGATCCACCGGGCGGCGATGGTTGCAACCATGGAAACGGCGGCGCCGACGAGCGAGGCGGTGAACCAGCCGAAGTCGGGGTGGTAGTAGGCGATCACCCCGAGGACCGATCCGGCGACGATTCCGGCGATGACCAGCGGGCGATTGAGCTTGCGCCAGTAAAGGCCGGCGACCACCGGCCAGATCAGCGAGGCGACCAGGGGGCCGGAGGAATAGAGGACGTTGACGATGGGCAGGCGCTTGATGGCGATGCTCCAGGCGATGATGCCGATCCCGATGATCACCACCGCGGCGATGCGGCGGAAGTTGGCCTCCGAAGGGTGGCGCTTGAAGATGCGGTTGGCGGCGTCGTTGAGCACCAGGTCGGAGGTCGCGGCGAGCAGGGAGTCGATCGAGGAGGCGATCGAGCAGAACAGCACGATGAGGATCAGGTAGCCGGACACCGGGCCGAGCCAGGTGCCGGCGAGGACGAACTCGGCGACGGCGGGGCCGGTCTGGTTGGGGTCGGTGATGTTGACCCCGAGCGGGCCGGCGGCGAGGGCCGCGAAGCCGGCGGCGATCGGAATGGGAAACCAGAACAAGCCGGAAAGGAGGAAGGCCTTCGGGGCGACCTTTTCTTTCATGGCGAAGGCGCGGGACCACCAGACGTTGTTGTGGAAGACCTCGCCGAAGCCGAACAGCATGATGTTGAAGAACGAAAGCAGGGCCACGGGCATCAGCGGGTTGAGCAGCTCCGGCTGCACCTCGGCGATCTGGCGATGCGCGGTCTCGAAGTCGAGACGGGTGAGGACCAGTACCCCGATGAGGACGATCCCGACGAGGATGATGAGGCTCTGGATGAAGTCGGTACCGACCACCGCGTAGAGACCGCCGAAGAGGGTGTAGAGGACGCAGACGACCAGGATCAGTGTCATGCCCCGGCCGTATTCGATGCCGGTGAGGACGTTGAGAAGCTCCCCGCCGGCGATCGCCATGGTGACCAGCCAGGCAAGCGAGTAGACCATGGTGATGATGAAGAAGACGACCCATCCGCTCTGGCCGAAGCGGTGGTGGAAGAAGTCGCCGGCAGTGACGCCCTTCGGCAGCAAGTGGCGGATGCGGATGGCCAGCGGAGCGAAAAGCATGAGCCCGAAGGCGGCGGTGGAGTAGCCGATCATGCCCCAGATGCCCTGGGTGAAGGCCAGCTTGGGCGCGACCATGACGGTGTTTGAAGTGACCCATGTGGCCATGGCGGTGGCGGATCCGAGGGCGAGGCCGATGTTGCGGCCGGCGAGCATGAAACCTTCCGAGCCCTGGGCGCGACGTCCCCACCAGACACCGAGGCCCACCCAGACCACGCCGAGGACCAGCACGACGGCCCAGGCGCTTTGCTGACTCATGGACACGGCGAGCGTCATCGGGCGGGGTTGCGTTGGTGGGTGAAGTGGCCGTGGAGGATGACCACCACCGTGGAGGTCACGACCAGTGCCCCGAGGATCAACAGCAGGCGAACCTTGCCGGCGTCCATGTAGGTCACCTCCAGTGCGAGGGGAGGAGACCAGGGGCCAGCTTCGCCGTCTTCGTTCGTGGCGCGCACCCGGAACCGGTGCCGCCCTGCGCCGAGCCCGCTGCGCACCGAGGAGGCTTGCGTGCCGTCGTAGCGCACCTGCGGCGTCGACCCGGGGGGCTGATGCTCGAGTTCGAAACGGGTGCCCCCGGCCCGGGTCCACTCGAGGTCGACCACTCCGTCGGACGATTGATGGATGCCGTCGGTCTCGGGGAGCGTCGATTTCAGCTCCGGAGCGGAAGGTGTTGCCGTGCCGAGGCTGACAACTGTGCCCCAAAGTATCCCGGCGATGACCGATGGACGGAGTGGGGAATTGGAGCGGTGAAAGCGGATGTCTCCGGCGGGTTGAATCGATATTACTGCCCGGCTGACAGGTCTGAAATGGCGGACAAAGGGTTGGTGAAGAGGGCGGCGATTGCAAATTCTTTCTGGCCGATGGCGGCGTCCGGCCCTTGGGTGGGGCCGATGCCTACGACCGAAGAAAACGTTTCCATCGACCGGATCAGCAGTGACCTCAAGGAGCTGGCGAAGATCGGGCGGGCCGAGGATGGCGGGGTTTACCGGATGGCTTTCAACGAGGCCGACATGCGCGGCAAGGATTGGCTGGAGCAGAAAATGCGCGAAGCCGGTCTGGAAACCCGCCGCGACGGCGCCTGCAACCTGATCGGGCGTCTCCCGGGTCGCGATCCGGAGGCGCCGGCGTTGTTGATCGGATCCCACATCGATACGGTGCCGTGCGCCGGGATTCTCGATGGCACCCTGGGCGTCCTGACCGGCCTCGAGTGCCTGCGGGTGATGAAGGAAAGCGGTCGCCAGCCGGTTCAGGACGTCGAGCTGTTCGCCTTTTCCGACGAGGAGGGTCGCTTCGGGGGCATGTTCGGCTCCCAGGCATTGGCGGGCCTGATCACCCCCGACACCATTCACAGCGCCACGGACCCGGGCGGCGAGCGGCTGGAGGATGTGATGAAGGCCGCGGGCCTGGACCCATGGGAGGCGCTGCAGGCCCGGCGTGATCCGACGACCATCGGCGGCTACCTCGAGTTGCACATCGAGCAGGGCCCGGTGCTCAGTGCGGACGATCTGCAGGTGGGGGTGGTCGAGGCCATCACCGGGCTTTTCAAGTGGAGCGTCACTCTCAGCGGTGAGCCCAACCATGCCGGAACCACGCCCATGATCATGCGCCGGGACGCCTTCATGGGGGTGGCGGACTTCGCCCACGAAGTGCCGCGCATCCTCGACGAGAATGGTTCCGAGCGGTCGCGGGCGACCATCGGGCGGGTTGAATTGTCGCCCGGTTCACCAAATACCGTGCCGGGCGAGGCGATGTTCACCATCGACGTCCGCGATACCGACGAGACCGTGATGAACGAGCTGGCGCAGGCGACCCGCAGGGCGCTGGAGGCGATCGCCCGGCGTCGCGGATTGCGCTTCAGCTACCATGTCGACAGCTGGATCAAGCCGGTCACCTGCGATCCGGAGTTGGTTTGGTGCGTCGAGAATGCGGCGGAGGAGGAGGGCCTGCGCTATCGCCGGATGGAGTCCGGCGCGGCGCACGATGCCCAGATCATCGCCTCGATCTGTCCCGTGGGGATGATCTTCGTTCCCTCGTTGAACGGGAAATCGCACTCGCCAGCCGAGTGGACCGCGTGGGATGACATCGAGGCCGGTGCCAAGGTCATGCTCGGTGCCATCGATCGACTGGCATTCCGCTCGTGAACGAGGGTTGCCCGGCGTGGCCGGTGCCCGTAGCTTCCTGCCCGATGGACGTGACGCCGATTCAGGACCCGCTGCGCAACACGTATCGCGAGGCGTTCATCACGAACCCCTCCCGGAGCGCCCATCTCGCCGACGGCAAGGTCGCGCTGATGTGCATTGATGTTCAGTATCTCGATGCGGCCGAGGGCTACGGGGTGTTCTCCGATCCCGAAAAGAGCGGCGTGCCCGAGAAGGGCCGGCGATACTATTTCGATCGCCTCGAAACGACGGTCCTGCCGGGGATCCGGCAGCTCCAGGATGCCTTCCGTGGGAGCGGACTGGAAGTGATCCACTGCCGCATCTGCGCGCTCACCAAGGACGGGCGCGACCGGGGGGCGGGCCATCGCCGGCTGGGACTTCTGGCGGCCAAGGGAAGCAAGGAGGCGGAGTTCATCGAGCAGGTGGCCCCGGTCGGCGACGAGATCATCATCGACAAGACGGCGAGCGGCGTTTTCTCGTCGACCAACCTGCACTACATCCTGGGGAATCTCGGCATCCGCTCGCTTTACTTGTGCGGGGTGTACACCAACGAGTGCGTCGAGACGGCGGCCCGGGACGCCTGCGACCTCGGGTATTTCGTGACCGTGGTCGACAACGCCTGCGCCACCGTCACGCCGCGGCTTCACGAGGCCTCGCTGGCGACCCTGCGCGATCGCTACGCGCGAATCTGCACGGTCAACGAGGTCTTCCGCGACCTCGACGAACTGCGTGACAGCAGCACCGCCGGCATCATCACCCAACACAGTTGAAAATTCACCGACCACTCGCCGAGGCATGTGTCACCCTCCTGAATTCCGTGCTGGAGGATGGCCGGGTGCTGGATCACGAGGTGGCGGCGGCCTTCCGGGCCAACCGGCGCTGGGGCAAGCGTGACCGCCATTTCATCGCCGACTCGGTGTGGGAGGTCGTGCGCTGGCGCCGGGCGCTGGCTCATGTCGCCGGTTCCGATGAGGTCGAGAAACTGCTCGCCGTCGTCTGGCGGAGGAATGGCTACGCGATCCCCGAATGGTGGGCGACGCTCGATGAGGATGTGGGTGAGCACGAGGCTACCCTCGAAGCCCAGCCCGTTGCGGTGCGCCAGTCCGTGCCGGACTGGCTCGATGCCCGGGGGCGGGAAGAACTCGGGGAGGACTGGTTGCCCATTCTCGAGGCCCTGAACCAGCGGGCACCGGTCTTTCTGCGCGTGAATCGTCTGAAGTCGAACCGTGACACGGTCCTTGCATGGCTGGAGTCGGAGGATGTCGCCGCCTCGGCGGTCGATGGAGTGCCGGATGCAATCCGCCTCGAAGGCATGCTGCCCAAGCGGCTGTCTTACGATTCTCGAATCGAGATTCAGGATGGAGGCAGCCAGATGATCGCGCCCTTCCTCCAGGTCGAGCCGGGAATGAAGGTCATCGATGCCTGCGCGGGGGCCGGGGGCAAGACCCTCCATCTGGCGGCGCTGATGCAGGGGCAGGGGGAAGTGGTGGCGCTCGACGTCAGTCAGCGGCGGCTCGACGAATTGTGGAAGCGGGCGAAGCGGGCCGGGTTGCGGAATCTGAAGATCGAGAGATGGGATGACCAAAGCCTGGCCAAGTGGCGTGGCTGGGCGGATCGGGTGCTCATCGATGCCCCTTGCTCCGGACTGGGAACGCTTCGCCGGCAACCGGATCTGAAGTGGAGTCTGACCGAAGCACGCCTGGCCAAGGTGATCCGAACCCAGCGCCGCCTGCTCGACCACTATCCGGAGATGCTGCGCGAAGGCGGGAAGTTCGTCTATGCGACCTGCTCGGTCCTGCCGTCGGAGAACCGGGGTCAGGTCGAGGCGCTGCGGGAGCGCGACCCCCGGTGGGAGATGGAGGACGACCATGCCGTCGATCCGGGCACCACCGGTTTCGACGGCTTCTACATGGCGCGCTTGTCGAAACGGTAGTCTCCAAATTCGCCATCATCTTGGAGCTGACACCTGCCGGCAATCCTTGTCAGCATGCCGGCGATGAAGGTGAAAGCGGTCTGTTGCCAGAACTGCGGTGCCGACTTGGAAGTCGACGAGTCGATCCGCTTCGTGACCTGCAACTTCTGCGGCTCCAAGCTGGAGATCGTCCACGATTCCACGACGACCCATTCCCGCCTGTTGGAGGAGATCGGAGAGAAGACCGATCGCATGTCGGAGGACCTGAAGGTCATTCGCCTTCAGAACGAACTCGAGCAGATCGACCGGGAGTGGCAGGCGCAGCGAGAGGGGATGATGACGAAGAACAAGGACGGCAGTCGCTCGAAGCCGTCGGTGTTCGCGTCGGTCTTCGGGGCCGGGGTGGTGATGGTGGCCGGGCTGGTCTGGTTCGCCATGATGGCCGGCGTGAGCTCAGCCGGAGGGCCGAGTGGATTCGGCATGTTCGGCTTCGTCATCATCGGCATCGGCGTGGTGATTCTGATCAGCGGCGTGAGCCGGGCAGGCCGGTATCAGCAGGCCGAGGCGGAAATGCTCAGCAAGCGGCGCAAGTTGCAGGCGAAGCTCGACGCCTTGAAGTAGCCACTACGCCTTCTGAAGGTAGCGCCTCTGCGCTTCGGCTTCAGGATTCAGCGCCGCCTCGGCATTCTCGGGCTTGGTGTCCGCCACCAACTCGTCGCGATACTTCGCAATGATCGCCTCGACCGGCCACGAGCAGGCTTCGCCGAAGGCGCAGATGGTCTTGCCGTCGATCTGGTGGGCCACGCTCTCGAGGATGTCGATGTCCCTGGGCGATGCCTTGCCGGCGACGATCCGGTCGGTGATTTTGCGCATCCAGGTCGAACCCTCGCGGCAGGGGGTGCACTGGCCGCAGGACTCGTGGGCGTAGAACTGGTTGATGTTGTTGAGCACCCACGACATCTTGCGCGAGTCGTCCATGACGATCACGCCGCCGGATCCGGCCATCGAGCCGCAGGCGGCGAGCGAATCGAAGTCCATCGGGATGTCCCAGAACGACAGTTCCTTGTCGGTGCCATCCGGACCCTGGCCCTTGAGGGTGAAAGTCTCGTCGCAGCGCAGGATCTTGGCCGAGGAACCGCCGGGAATGACGGCCTTGAACTCGCGCCCGTCCTTCGGGCCACCGCACATGTCGTAGAGCAGTTCGCGCATGGTCACCTTGCCGACCTCGACCTCGAAGTAGCCGGGCTTCTTCACGTCGCCGGAGACGCAAAGGATGCGGGTGCCGGTGTTGCGCGGGGTTCCAAGCTTGGCGTATTCGTCGCCACCCATGCCGATGATGTGCTTCACGTGGCACAGCGACTCGACATTGTTGACGATGGTCGGGCACATGTAGAGCCCGAGGGCGGCCGGGAAGTAGGGGGGCTTGATGCGCGGGTAGGGCCGCTTTCCTTCGAGGGACTCGATCAACCCGGTTTCCTCGCCGCAGATGTAGGCTGCGGCCCCGCGGTGGACGTGGATCTCGACGTCGAAGTCCGAACCGAGCACTCCCTTGCCGACAAAGTTCTTCCCCTTCGCTTCGGCGATGGCGGTTTCGAGGGTTTTCGCCGCCTCGGGAAACTCCTCACGGATGTAGATGTAGGCGACGTGCGCACCCACGGCGAGGCAGGTGATCACCATGCCCTCGATCAGCTGGTGGGGGTCCTGGTGGAGGATGTAGCGGTCCTTGAAGGTGCCGGGTTCCGATTCGTCCGCATTGCAGATGAGATAGACCGGCTTGGTGTTTTTCGGAGGGATGAAGCCCCACTTCACCCCGGTCGGGAACCCCGCTCCGCCGCGCCCGCGCAGGCCGGATTTCTTCACCTCATCGGTGATGACCTGCGGGTCCATGTCCATCGCCTTGCGCAGCTGCTCGTAGCCCCCGTCCTCAAGGTAGCGGTCGATCGACGGGTTCCAGCCGACGCGATCCACGTTCCGGAAGATCATCCGGTGTTCGCGCGGGTCGGGCTGCTTGCCTTCGAGGTATTGGATTTCGCTCATGGTCTGCTCAGGCCTTGGCGTATTGATCGAGGAGTTGCCGGGACTTGTCCGCATCGACGCCTTCGTGGAAGTCGTCGTTGACCAGGCACACCGGCGCGGTGCCGCAGGAGGCGAGGCACTCGGCGAATTCCACCGACCAGGTGCCGCACGGGGACACGGCGATCGGATGGTGATGCGGATCGAGTGAGCTGCGGTCGATGCCGGTGATCTCGCAAAGCCGGTCCATCAGCTCGTAGGAGCCGCCCATCGCGCAGGAAAGGGTGCGGCAGACGCGGATGTGGAACTTGCCCGGCGCCGACTGTCGGAAGCCCGGGTAGAAGGTGACGACCTCGGCGACCTTGATCGGCTCGATCCCGAGGCGGTCGGCGGTCCACTGGATGGCTTCGGCGCTGATGAAACCGTGGTGATGCTGGATGTGGTGCAGGATGGGGAGCACCGCCGAGCGCTTGTGGTCATCCGGAAACTGCGCCAGACGACGGGTGGCCTCGGCCTCCAGTTCGTCGGTCGGCTTGAACGGGGGAAAATGCTTGGTGCCCGGGGTCTCCGGGGACGCGACCAGTTCCTTGAGGACGGCTTCGGACATGGCTTACTTCACGAGCTGGCCGAGTTCGGCCAGGGATTCGGTTCTGCTGACGATCTTGCCATCCAGCCCGCAGGTGATGACGGAGGGAATCCCGGAAACCTGATGGGGGAACTTTTTCTGGAAGTCGTCGGCCTTGCTTTGCTTCAGAATGGTCCAGGGCATCTTCTTGGAAACGGCGTAATCCTTCATTTCCCTGGTGTTCTGGTCCCATGTGATCACGACGATTTCAAAATGGTCGTTCTTGTTCTCGTTGTACCATTTCACCAGCGACGGGGTGTAGCGCTGGCAGGGGCCGCACCATGAGGCCGTGTAGTAGAAAATGTAGTATTTCTCCGGTTCTGGAACGTCACAGCTCTCAAGGGTCTTGCCGTCGAGTCGCAGCAGGTTGCCTTCGAAGAAGTCGTCGAAGACGCTGTCACCCCCGGTGCCGCGGGCTCCGACCCGGTCCGGCTTCCACTCGGTCAGGCGTTTCGCGTCCTCGGCGGAAAGATCGCCGGCCTTCAATTCCACCACCTTGCCCGAACGCAGGGAAAAGCGCCCGACCAGCTCGCCGCCAACCTCCGTCACGGAGAGGAGGTTCATCGTGGCGGTGCGTCCATCGGCGCTGGTCCATTGCTCGAAGGCGGCTGTCGCCAGCGAGGAGAGCAACAGGGTGATGAGAAGGATGCGGAGCTTCATGTTCTTGGATGGTTGGCGTGTGGTTGGAGGTCACCGGTCACACTCGCCCATCACGAAGTCGAGCGACCCGAGGATGGCGGGGATGTCCGAAACCATGTGACCCGGGAGAAGCCTGGAGCAAAGCGAGAGGTTGCAGAAGGAGGGGCTGCGGATCTTCAGGCGGTTCGGCACGCCGCCGCCGGTCGAGTGGATGTAGAAACCGAGTTCACCCTTCGGGTTCTCCGCACCGAAATAGACCTCGCCGGGCGGCGCATCGATGCCCTGGGTGGCGACGATGAAGTGGTGGATGAGCTCCTCCATCGACATCATGACCCGCTCCTTGTCCGGGAGGATGCCCTTGTCGTGGGCGAGGTTGACCGGGCCGTCGGGCATCGTGTCGAGCACCTGGCGACAGATCCGGATCGACTGCCGCATTTCCTCCATCCGGATCTGGTAGCGGGAGTAGCAGTCGCCTTCATCGGCGACGGGGACGTCGAAATCGTAGGTTTCGTAACCGAGATACGGATTGTCCTTCCGCAGGTCGCGCGCGACCCCCGAGCCCCGGAGGTTCGGCCCGGTGATGCCCCAGGCGATCGCGTCCTTCTTCGGGATCACGCCGACGTCGGCCATCCGCTCGATGAAGATCCGGTTCTTGTCGAGAAGCTTGGCAACCTCGTCGATGGTCACCGAGCACTCGTCGAGGAACTTGCGCACGGCCGCCGCGAAGCCATCGGGCATGTCGCGGACCTGGCCGCCGACGCGGGTGTAGGAGGTGGTGAAGCGGGCGCCGGTGAGTTGTTCGCAGAGGTTGTAGACCTTCTCGCGCTCGGTGAAGGTGTAAAGGAACACGGTCATCGCCCCGACGTCCATGGCGCAGACCCCCACGCCGAGCATGTGCGAGGAGATGCGGGCCAGTTCACAGCACAGCACCCGCAGTGCCTGGCCGCGGGGAGGGAGCTCCCAGCCCATCAGCTTCTCGACCGCACAGGCGTAGGCGACATTGTTGGCGAGCGGGGCCAGGTAGTCGAGCCGGTCGGTGTAGGGCACGAACTGGTTGTAGTGCATCGACTCGGCGATCTTCTCATCGCCGCGGTGGAGGAAGCCGACATCCGGGTCCGCCTTTTCGATCACCTCGCCATCGAGTTCGAGGACGAGGCGCAGCACCCCGTGGGTCGCCGGGTGCGAGGGGCCCATGTTGAGCACCATCTTTTCGCCCATCATGTCGGTGGTCTCGGCATGATAATCGGCGGCCTTGCTGCCGACATCCGGGGCCTCGTATTCGGTGGTCTTGGGGCTGCTCATGAAAAATCCGGCTGGAGAATCAGGACGCAAGACCGGGACACGGGCAAGGGGTTTGTGAAATTTTTCACAAAGTCACTCCAACGCCCGAAAAGGCCTCCGGCGGGCGTGCGATCGGGGGGGCTACTGCTTCCGCAACTCGTCCTCGAGGCGCTCGGCGAGCCACTGCTTCATCATCGACTGGTAGTTGAGGAAGCGGGAGCGGGCGATGCGCTTGATGCGCGACAGCATGCGGGGGTCGAAGCGGAGGGTGATGGTGGTCGATTCGCGTGAGTCCGGCTGGTGGATCGAGCCGGCCATCAGGCGCCCATCCAGCTCGTGTTCGAGCCAGAATTCCGCCTCGTCCTTCTCGTCGTCGAAATCCGGGATGTCATCCCAATTGGTGATTGTTTTCATCTCGGCTACTTGAATTCGGCGTATTTCCGCTCGTAGAAGCGTTGTTCTCCCTCGCTCGCCTCCCGGGCGGCGACCACGCGGGCGACCTTGCCGTCCGTCCAGAAGCACAGGAACAGATGCCGGTCGCCGACGGTCCGCCCGAGCGCATAGAAACGGGTTTCGGAGTCCGGCCGGTCGATTTCCGGAAGAAAGCGGATGGCGAAAGGGTCCTCCATCGCCTCTTCGACCTCCTTGGGAGTGAAGGCCTTGAGGTCGAAGTGGACGTCGATGAGGTCGAGTTCCATGAGTGCGTGCCCGGAGGGAACAACGGGAAGCCGACCGGGGGAAGCGGATTCTACGGAGTTCCCTGCGGGATGCCGGGCTCGGTGAAGAAACTTCCCTCGTGGAAGAAGGGCTCTTCGGTGGGGATCGTCGGCTGCCGGACGTCGGTCTTGCTGGTGCTGCCCCGGACGCCGGGCCCGGTGACCACCTGCCGGGTCGGCAGGAGACCGCCCTCGCGCTTCTGCTGACGCTGCTGGTTCATCGTCCGGGCAATGGCACTCTTCGAATTTTGAGGGAGCGGACCAAAGACCTTGTTACCCGCGAGAATCGAGGTGGCGACGAGCTTGGCGATGTCGATGGTGACCGGTTGGGGAACAACCCGCGCGTTTGGCCGCATCACGATCATCTGACCGGCGGGGACCAGCACCGGGTCCTTCTGGCCGTTGATGTAGAGTTTCTGGGTGCCTTCGAGGGTGAGCAGCTTGACCCACTGGCCGGGGCTGTACTCGAACATCGAGGTGGTGCCGGTGATGGCCGCGGTGACGGTGGCGGTGCGGATCGTGGCACCGCCCGCCGACTTCGGCACCTGGAGCAGCACCGAGCCGCGCTCGAGTTCGACGTCGCGGGTGCCGTTGCGGAAACGGAAAACGGAATTCTGTCCGAGGCGGGTGACGGTCTCGTCGGTGAAGACCAGCTCCGCGCGCGAATCGCGTCCGGTGCGGACCGAGTTCGAGCCGCCGATGGTTTCGCCGACGTTGGCGGGCCGGGGATCGCGCGAGCTGGTGTAGATGCTGACGTCGTTGACGGCCTGGGTGACTTTCGCCGACTTGAGCGGGGCGGCGATCGCCGGGGCGGCGAGGAGGAGCAGGAGTGCGGTCGTTTTCATGGCGGATCAGAAGCTGAGGTTGAGGCCGATGCCGACGCCGGCGGTCCACGCTTCGAAGTCGTTGATGCCGAGCGGGCTGTTGGAGTCGTTGGTGCTGTAGAAAACCTGAGTGTAGGCGGTGGCGTAGGGGCACAGGCGCCAGGCGAGCTCGAGGCCGGCGGTGTGGTTCCAGTCTTCCCGGCCGCCGTTGTCGAAGTCCCAGTAGGCGGCACGCCACGAGGCGGTCGCACTGAGGTCGCTGAGGATCCAGTAGGTGTAGCTCAGGTCGGCGGCGTACTCGATGCGCTCGAGTCGTTCCGGATTGGCATCGATGTCGTAGGCGATGCTGATTCCGCCGGCGAACTGCTGGCGGGCGCGGGTGAAGAGCGCCTTCTGGAGGCCGGTCCGGATCCTCTGGGCCGAGTAGTCGGTTTCCGAAATGCTGCCCGAGGTGAGCCGCTGGTACTCGTAGCGGGCGTAGAACACGGTGTCGTCCAGGTCGACCAGGGTCTTCACCACGCCGGCGTGGGTCTGGAAATTCTCGAAATCAAGGGCGTCACCCTGCTCGAAGCGGTAGATTTCCTGATACAGCCCGACGTCGGCAAACCAGCCTCCGGCGAGGCGCGGCCGCCAGTCCGCCCCCAGCAGGGCCGAAAAGTAGTAGGAGCCGTCTTCCAGGGCCCGGGTTGGTGCCGGTGCGTTGTCGGTGTAGTTGAAGTCGAGAAAGCCGAAGACGTTGACCGGAGGCGGGCCGTCGTAGGTGCCGAGGATCTGCTGCACGCCGAAATCGGAGTCGGCCGGGGAAAGGGGGGCCAGCACGGGCTCGTCGCCTGCTTGCGTGGGAACGAACTCCCCGGCATCGTAGTCCGGCGCGGGGGATCCGATGAAGGGAGCGGAGTCGGAGAGGATGTCGGCTCTCGCGGCCAGAGGCGCGAGCAGAAGGAAGAGGCTCAAGGCTTTCATCGTTGGTGGGGTGTGTTAGACCTTGGCCAGCGTAAGAAATGCGGAATGGGATGACAAGCCGGTCCTTTCGGAATCGTCGGCGGGCGTTTTGGCTCGGTGCGGCGGGTGCGGTGAGCGTGTGGCTGCTGCTCTGGGTGCTGCCCGGAGGCGGCGGAATCGCCGGGCGGATCGACCGCATGGTCTTCGACGAGTTGATCTGGTGGAGCGGGGGACCGGCGGAGCGGGAGGATCTGGTGCTGCTGGGGATCGACGAGGGGTCGATGACGACCGCCGAGGCGGGGCAGTCCGACCTGAATGCCAGTGAGGCGCTGTGGTTGATGGATGGCCGGTGGCCGTGGGATCGCCGGGTGTGGGCGGCCGTGGTGGACCGTCTGGCGGACGCCGGGGCGCGGCTGATCGTGATCGACCTGGTCTTCGTCGGTCCGAGCGATCCGGAGGCCGATCAGGCGTTCATCGATGCCGTGGCGCGGCACGCCGACAAGGTGGTGCTGACTTCGACCTTCGCGCCGGCCGGGACGACCGAAGGGGAGCGGGAGATGTTCATGCTGAGCGAACCCATGGCGGCGTTGCGCGAGACCGGTGCCCGGGTGGGGTTTGCAAATTTTCCGATCGACCCGCTCGACGGGGTCCGCCGCGAGGCGCGCTTCCGCTCGACCGTGGGACTCGAGAATGGCGAGCCGCTCGAGGGGGAGCCGGTGGAATTCTCGCTCGCCGCCCGCATTGTCGAGGAGCTGGGCGGCGAGGTCCCGTGGGGTGATCACGAGCTTCGCTGGGCATCGAGGGCCGAGACCGGAGGCACCGCCATCTATGAACCGAAAAGCCTGCACGGGATCTTCGTCGATCGCCTCTGGCAGTCGAACCACCGCGAGGGCCGGGCCTTCGAGGGAAAGGTCGTCATGATCGGGCCGACTGCTCCGCGCCTGGGAGACATCCATCCGACACCGGTCGGGCCGCTCACCGGGCCGCAGCTGCACCTGCAGGCCGCGGCCTGTGCCCTGGCCAATGCCTTTCTAACGCCGGTGGGTTGGGGCGGCTGGCTGGCGCTGGGTTCGGGGCTTTTGTCGGCGTGGTTGGCGGCCCGGATCCGCCAGCCGCTGTGGGCCGTGCTGTGGCTGCTTGGACTGGTGCTGGCGCTGACGGGGGTGGTCGTCGGTGGCCTTCTTTGGGCCTCGCTCCTGATTCCCGGCACCACCGCGGTGCTGGCGGTGGCCGCCGCGTGGCTGGGTGCCCAGAGCTACCGGCTGGTGGTCGAGCGGCTCGAGCGGCTCCGCCTGCGCAACGAGTTCCGACGGTTTGTTTCGCGGGACGTGGCGGACCGGCTGGCGGGGGATCCCGCCGAATGGGCGAGGCTTTCCCAGGGCACGCGACGGCGTGTCGTGGTCCTGTTCTCCGATGTCCGCGGCTTCACCTCGCGCTCCGAACGCGAGGGGGCGGAGGCGGTGGTCGCCCAGCTCAACGAGTATCTCACCGCCATGGTGGCGGTGGTTTTCCGCCACGGCGGGACGCTCGACAAGTTCATCGGCGATGCGGTGATGGCGCATTGGGGCGCGTTGGGAGATGGGAATGAGGAGGACCACGCCAGGGCCGCGCTGGCGACGGCGCGCGGGATGCTCGAAGAGCTTGAGCGGCTGAACCGGAACTGGCGGGAGGAGGGACGCGAGCCCTTGAGGATCGGCATCGGACTCCATCTCGGGGAAGTGATCGCCGGCGAGCTGGGTTCCGCCCAACGGATCGAATTCGGAGTGATCGGGGACGCGGTGAACCTGGCTTCGAGGATCGAGGGCCTGACCAAGGTCTTCGGCGCGGACCTGATCTACTCGGCCAGCGTGCGGGAAGCGGCTGGCGACGAGTCGGGACGGCCTCTCGGGCCGGTCCGGGTCAAGGGCCGCACCGGTGCGGTGGAACTTTTCGCCGAAGGCGATCCGGGGGTGATCGAGGCCGCCGCCGCGAAGGTGCCGCGGGACCAAAGCGGCGTCGCGGTCATCGAGTCGAAGTGACCGCTCAGGGTGACCACATCGCCCACGGGCATTCGCACCACAGAAGGCCGGCCCACGCGATCTTGCAGAGGATGTGCAGGGTCTGGTCGGTGCGGAACGAAGTCCAGCCCTCGCACTTCGCGAAGTCGATGAACCAGTGCAGGACGAATTCGATGAAGCCGAGCACCACCGAACCGGTGATCAGCCAGACCGCTCCGGCGTGGATCATCGAGTGGGCGCCAAGCGCGTGGATCCAGAGACCTTTCGGCGTGCCCTCGTCGCCGAAGAAGGACTTCAGCTGGGCGTGACGGTTCTTCGCGCTGGAAAGGAAATCGCCCTGCAGGGCGAAGTCGGCGATGGCGTGGCCGATCAGCAGGGCGAAGAGCACGACGGCGGCTCCAGCCAGGTTGGTCGGGGGCTCGAGGGCGGCGAGCAGGGAGGGCATCGGCTCAGGACCAGAAACTTTGGAATGCGGCTTCCGCCTCGCGGGTGGCGAGCTTCTCGTTCATGCGGCGCAGCCGCTTGCTCATCTCCGAAAGCAGGCCGGCCATCAGGCGCGCTGCAGCGGCCGGATAGCCCTTCGCAAACTCCTCGAGATCGGCGCGGTTGGCTTTCCATACCTGACTGAACTCCTTGGCCGTGACCGATGCGGAAGCGGCGGCCGGATCGAAGAGATTCACCTCGCCGAGGGTCTCACCGGCGCCGACCCGGGCGACGAAGGTGCGCTTGTCCTTGGTGTCGGTGTGGACGTGAAGCAGCCCGGAAATGACGAAGTAGAGGGAGTCCTGCTCACCTCCCTCGCGGATGAGGAGCTGATCGGGATGCACCGGGAGAAACTCGCCGTAGTCCCCGAGCAACCGGCGGTCTTCTTCGTCGAGATCGGCCATGATGCCGGTGGCGGGGATTTCCGGACGGTCGAATGAACTGCTCATGACCCGCAAAGTCTGGCGACCGGCGGGGAAGTGCCAAGTGAGAAGTTCCAAGTTCCAAACTCCGAGCTCCGGGGGGCGGATCGGAAGATGATCCGTCATTTGGATTGATTCTCCGGCGTCGGATGCGGAGTTTGTTGGAGTGTTCGCCGCTGGGTTCCGGGATCTGGTCAAACCGCACTGGGTGCGGATCGTCGAGGAGTTGAAGCTTTCCGGAGGCCTGCCGGTGCCCGAATTGCAGCGCCGGCTCGGTGGCAGCTACATGGGGATCAAGGACCAGTGCGAGGCGCTGACCAAGCGCGGCTACCTGGAAACCTGGCGGGTGCCGCGGCAAAAGATCGGGCGTCCGCAGATCATGTACCGGCTCACCGAAAAAGCCGATCCGCTCTTCCCCGGGGCCGGCGCGCTCTCACTGGAGTTGCTCGATGCGGCCAGGCAGCTTTTCGGCGACACCGCGCCGGAGCGGATGCTGCTGCATCATTTCCAACAGCTCCGGGAGACCTGGCGGCCGCGGCTCGCCAAGGCGAAGTCGCTGGTCGAGAAGGCCACGCTGCTTTCGGCCCTGCGCGAGAAGGAGGGGTGTTTCGGGCGCTGCAAGTACGACCCGCAGCAGGGTTTCCGGATCGAGGAGTACCACCATCCCCTGCAGGAGGTTTTCGAAATCTATCCGAACGCGATTCAGTTCGAACTGCGGGTGATGGAGGAGCTTCTCGGCTCGAAGGTCGTGCGGCGCGAAGTGCCCGGCGGTCGCGGCGGCCCGGCGCGCGTCGACTACGAGGTCGCGACCCTCGGCCTCAAGGAAGAGTGAGGGCGGGAGACGCGAGGCGCGTCACCCGGGGTACGAGAAACGTCGTAGAATGTCCCGCCGGAGCTTGCGCGAGCGGGTCATCATCGGATGCAGGGGGCAGGGGATCTCGATGTTCTCGGCCCGGTCCCAGAGGGAGCTCTCGCAGGGAACGATGACCGCGTCGAAAGGCGTGCGGTAGGAAATGATGGGCATCTCGCCGAGGATCGTCTCACCGAGCCTCAGCTCGTGGAGAAAGACGCTGTTCGGACGCATCTCGGCGGCTCCCTGACCGTAGTGGAACTTCGCCATCTCGGTACCGTGGTGGGGCGTCGAGATGGTGATCAAGGTGTCGCAGCGTGCGGCACCGCCGAGATCCTGGAGGTAGAGGCGGCTGACGAGTCCGCCCATGCTGAACGCGATCAGCACGAAGTGCTGGTCGGGGCCGAAGGTGTCGTCGATCTCCTTGCGCAGCTGGAAGGCCAGAGTGGCGATTCCTTCGCGCCCGTCGGCGGGCTTCAGGCTGGGGACGAGGCAGGTCACGCCGCGCTTTTCGAGATCCTTGCGCAGCAGTCCGAAGCACCGGCCTTCGTTCTGCCAGATGCCATGCACCAGAACCGCGTGGGTCATGGGCTTCACCGCCTCGCCGCCCTGAAGGGGAGCGGCAAGGCACAATAGCGAAAGAATGCGGCGGAACATGGAAACTCTAAACTCTAAACTCTGAACTTCCCTACCCCGGCGGCCACTCGAGCCGGCGGCCAGCGAGCAGGTGGAGGTGAAGGTGGGGGACCTCCTCGCCGCCGTCGGGTCCGTTGTTGATGACCACCCGGTAGCCGGATTCGGCGAAGCCCTGTTCGCGGGCGACGGTGGCGGATGCCAGCATCAGGTGACCGAGGAGTTCGCCGTCCGCCTGGCCTGCCGCGGTGAGTCTGGCCACGCGGCGCTTCGGCACCAGTAGCAGATGGGTGGGGGCCTGCGGTGAAATGTCGCGGAAGCAGAGGCAGTGCTCGTCCTCGTGAACGATCTCCGCCGGGATCTCCCCGTCGCGGATTTTCTCGAAGATGGTTTTGTCATCAGCCATGGCGCACCGGGAAGCTGGCACGGGGATCCCGCGGCGGCAAGGCGCGCTATTCCGGCAGCCACGAGTCGATTTCGATCTCGCTCAGGCCGAAGCGGAACTCGCGGTGCTGGCGCATCAGGAAGGCGCGGATTTCCTCGAGCGACTGCTGGCAGGCATCGTTCCAGCCGCCGTCACAGCGGCGGAGCACGCGCACCGCCTCGCGCAGGCCGTCGAAGTACAGCTGCTCGACGCCCTGCTGCCGGAGATCGGAGATCTCGGTCCGCAGCTGCTCGTAGAAGGCGAGTTCGAAGCCGTCGCCGATCTCGCGGGCGATCTGGTCGAGCGAGAGGGTGACCGGTGGAGCGACGGGCTCGAGGTTCTCGGCGATGAGGCCGCAGCCGACCTTCCGCAGCATGCGCCGGACGCGGTCGAAGAGGGTGGGCAGGGGGATGACCTGCAGCTTGCAGCGGGTTTCCAGATACTCCTCGATGCCGAGGCGGATCTCGTCGAGGAAGGGGAAATTCTCGCTTTCGGCCGCGGTGGCTGCGCGCCGGAGGGCGTCGCCGAGCCAGCGGGTGTCGTATTGATGGACCTGGTGCCTGCCAACCTGGATGGCGGGGCGGTTTCCGATGAGGGCAATCACGAAGGGGGTTGAGAAGGCATGGGGATGGGCCGGGGGAGATGGCGGGTTATTCCTTGAAAAGTCGTCGCTGCATCGGATCGCGGGCCGCGCGGGTTTCGAGCGCCTGGATCTCGCGGATGAATTCGCCGACGTCCTCGAACTGCCGGTAGACCGACACGTAGCGGACGTAGGCGACCGGATCGATCTGGTGAAGCTTGTCCATGACCTTGGCACCGATGCCGGAGGAGGGGACTTCGGAAAGGTGGTCGCGGTGCAGCTCGGTAAGGATTTCGTCGACGGCGCGATCGATCCGGTCCATCGACACCGGGCGCTTTTCGCAGGCCTTGATCAGTCCGTTGCGCAGCTTCTCGCGGTTGATCGCCTCGCGGGTGCCGTCGCGCTTGACCACCCGCAGCTCGGTCCGCTCGATCTGCTCGTAGGTCGTGTAGCGGTAGCCGCAGGCCACGCACTCGCGGCGGCGACGAATGGTCGTGCCGTCCTTCGACATCCGGGAGTCGAGGACCTTGTCTTTGAAGGAGGCACATTGGACGCAACGCATCGTATCGAATGAGAAGCAGCTACCCCAAGATCCGGTGGTGTTGAAAGCAAAAACCCACCTGATTTAGTGGTCCTTTGCGAGTATTGCGACTCCCTGAAAGAGTCTTTTTGGAAATGCGGGGAGGCGGTGCCGGGAAGGATCCGATCCGTTTCAAAGTTGGGGGTTGCCGGGGCCGGAGTGGTCATGGTGCGCGCCGGAATTCGCTGGAACGGGGGACCCCGGTGGTGATTGTCTCATGAATCATGAGACCCGTCCTTGTCCTCGCCTGCTCGTTGGTTTTCCCGCACGCCGCCCTCCACTCCGGCGAAGAGCCGCCCTACGACATGGAGGCGCGGCGGCAGTCGGTCGTGAACCTCGAGCGGCACATCGGACAGCGGGAAGCCCGCCTCGCCGACCTGCGTGAGGACACCAAGAGGCTCGATGCCCGTGTCGAGAAGCGGGCCGAGGAATTGGTGACGATGCTGACCGAGATTCGCGATTCGCAGGAGTCGAAGACGCGGGTCGCGCAGATGAAGATGCGGGCGATCACGGGACTGAGGAACTGGATCGAGCACTACCAGCGCCGTCGGTCGCGCATCCTTGAAACGCTGCGCCAGGGGAAAGGGCACCTCCCGACCGAGGACCTTGAACGATCGATCGAGGCATTCGACAAGCGCATCGACAAGCGGGTCTCGCAGATCATGGAGCTGACCGCTTCGATGGGAGATCGCCAGGAAGTGGAAAAGTACGAGAGCGATGGCGGCCACTACTGGGACGGCTACTACTATGAATCGAGCCGGATCAGCGAGAACCTCGAAGCCCGCAAGGCGTGGCTCAAGGAGCACGACCAGTGATGGATCGGGCGGAGCGGCAATCTGCTTGCCAGTCCGCCATCCGAACTGCTAGCCCCCTTGGTCATGCACCGTTCTCTGCTCCTTCCGCTCGTTGCCCTGGCGCTTTCCGCATGCTCGGGAAAAATCGACATGCCGAGGGGCACGGGTGAGGGATACTCGTCCGCCCGGTTGATTCAGCGGAGTCCGAACTCGACCATTTCCGATGCGACCGAGCGCAAGGTCCACGGGATGATCCAGAACTCGCTGAAGAAGCAGTTCACGGCGAACGGCAAGAGCTGGGGCTCGGGCAGTGCGGACCTGATCGTGGCCTACATGGTGATCTATCAGGAGCCGGCGATGACCGCGAGCTACGACGACTACTTCGGCTACGGACGGGACGGCACGCAGATCTCCGAGCGGGCGCACGACGTGGGCGTGCTTGAGAGCAAGCGCCCCGACTATTTCCGGAGCGCCGCCATTGTGGTCGATGTGATCGACGCGAGGACCAACGAGTTGATCTATCGAAACTACGCGCAGGGCGACGTCGTGAGCGGCGTGTCGGACGGGGCGCGGGCCGGCCGGATCGATGCGGCGGTCGCCCAGGCACTGGGCGAGTTCTTCAAAGGTTGAGCGGCAGGCGGGAGCCGCGGCTCAGAAATCGGCTTCGAGGCCGATCGAGACGTAGTTTGATCCGCCCTGGATGTCCTGCCCGGTATTGTCGGTGCCGTAGGTGCCCCAGGCACCGGAGCGGTGCGGCACGCCGATGGTGAGCCAGAGGTTGTCGATGCCGGAGGCGCTGTTGCCCGGGAAAAGGCGCTCGATCCGGGTCAGGCGGCTGATGTCGGCGCAGTTGAAGGCCAGGGAAACGTCGAGGAAATGGAGCAGGTGCGAGCTGGATGGCGTGCCGCGGTTCACTTGTTCGGTGATGGGGATCTGGTTGGCGTAGGAGATCCCGGAGGTGATCCCGAAGCGGGTGCGGAGGTGGTCGCTCCAGGGAAACTCGTCCCACTCGAACTTCAGGCCGAGGTTGTACTGGAAGGTGTTGCTCTGCTTGCCCTTCTCGTCGTGGTACATGATGCCGCCGTGGAGAAGGACATCGATCGGGGTCGACCAGAGGTCGCGGGTGAGGACCCGGGCGGCGGTGAAGCGGATGCCGTTCTGGGCGAGGGTGGAGACGTCTCCCGAAATGACTTCGAAGAGTTCATTCGAGGTGCCCTGGAAGTAATGGACACCAAAGCGCCAGTTCGGATCCGCCTGCTGCTCCTCGACAATCGGGGCGACCTCGACGCCCTTGGCCGACTGGGTCGCGATCCTCACCCGTTCGGCCTCCCACGAGGCGGCGTCAAGCGAGGGGAGGGGGGTGGCCGCTCCCGCCGGAAGCCCGGACACGAACGCGAGGACGAGGATTTTCGTTCGGACCCGTTTCATACGACTGCGCTTGAGCTAATCGGGGCGGGGGATATGGGCAACCCAAAACGGATTCCGGGGGGCGGGAATTGTGGCAAGCGGTGCGGATTGCCCTCAGCGGCGGCACTTGGCCAGCAACGAGTCGAGGAAGCGGACGATCTGGTGGAGGGCTTGGGTCGACTCGTTGTCGGGCAGTCCGGAAAGGTCGTCCCGGCACTGGTTGAGCATGCCGGAGGCGGTGTCCACGGCCGACTCGATCGCGCCCTCGTACTCGGCGATGCCGACGAGCACCGAGAGATCGAGCGGCTCCTGTTCGATGATCCGCTTGTTGAGCTTGGTCCGCTGGCTTTCCGAGGCGGATTCCAGCAGGTTGAGGATGGGCAGGGTGAGTTTGCCCTTCTCGAGGTCGGTCCGCAGCGTCTTGCCGACATGGTCCTCGCTGCCGACGATGTCGAGGCAGTCGTCGTAGATCTGGTAAACGGTGCCCAACCGCATGCCGAAATCGTAGAGCTGGCGTTCGGTTTCCTCGTCGGTCTCCGAGAGTGCTGCCGAAATCCCGGTGGCGGCGGCGAAGAGCGCCCCGGTCTTCATTTCGATGATGCGGAAGTAGTCGGCCTTGGTCAGGCCGAGGTCGAAACGTCGCTGGGTCTGGACGATTTCCCCCTCGCAGACCTCGCGGGAGGCGCGGCCGACTTTGCGGCAGATGGAGATGTCGTCGAACTCGGTGGCGAGGGCCAGGGCGTGGGAAAAAAGCGCGTCGCCGAGGAGGACCGACAGGCCGTTGCCCCACTTGGCGTTGGCGGTGGGGACCATTCGGCGGGTCACCGCACCATCGATGATGTCGTCGTGGACCAGCGTCGCCATGTGGATGAGCTCGAGGACGACGCCGATCTTGCGGTGGTCGTCACCGACTTCGCCGAGCGCGCCGCCGACCAGGACGGCGAGGGCCGGGCGGATCCGCTTGCCCGAGGTGTTGCAGACATAGCTGACGTACGGCTCCACCGCCGGGTCGAAGGCGCGCACCTGTTCCCGGATCGAGGTTTCCACCAGCTCGAGATGGGGTCGAACGAGGTCGAAGGGAAAGCGGTCGCTGGTGGTCAGGAAGGAAGTCGTCTTTGCCATGATCGCGGGGCGCTGGACCGTGTCACAGCCCCGGGCTTCCCGCAACTCCCGACTGGTCCTCCTCCCGACTGGTCCTCCCGGCCGGTTCGGGCCATCGGGCGTGCAGCCGGACAGGAGGCCCGAAGCCACGGCAGGCGCCGCCAACATCATGTCGCGGAAAGATTCGAGCCTCGGGCGTTCCTCATTTCCCACAGAATTGGAATTGCCCGCTTGGGGAGAGGATTCGTAGGGTCGATCCAGTTATGAAGAAGCCCCGCTTTCCCGCCGCCCTGCTCGTCGCTCCCCTGTTCTTTCTGGCGTCGTGCGACGACAAGACCCCGCCGGCTGAATCCGGAGCGGGCGGCGAGGCACCTGCAACGGTCGATCCGGCCACCGGAGATCCGGCTCCCCCGGTGGAAACCGGCCTCTCCGCCGGGGAACGGGCGGAAATGCTCGGGTTCGCCGGACACCTGTCGGCGGACGCCGATTTGTTCATGGCGATCTACGACGGGACGGGAATGGTGAAGAGCCTCGCCGACCTCGACGCCTGGGACTTCATCCGCAAGGTGGTCGAGCAGGAGGAGGGGATCGATCCCCAGGAGCAGATCGAAGGGGGCGCGGCGCAGGTCGAGGCCTTCCTCGGCACGGAGTTCTTCCTCGCGCTCGGTGATGGCTCCGCCGAGCAGTTCGAGTCGTTCAACACGATGAGCTCGCGGATGAGCTACTACCAGTTCCGGATGATGTCGGCGGCCTTCGCCCGCGCGGCGGCTTCCGGAGACCTTGAGGAGGGAATGCAGGCGATGGACGACGAGGCGTGGCTGATGGACATGGCGCGGGACATCGGTGACTACATGCCCCTGATCGAGTCGGTCGCCGTGCCGCCGGTGCTGGCGGGGCTGCGGATCACCGACGAGGAGCAGATGAAGGTGGCGGAGCAGCAGATCCGCGACTTCCTCGGCATGGCCTCCGAGGGATCGGAGCCGGTGGAGTTTGAGAAGGGACCGGCGACCTTCAGCGGGAATCTCTACAAGGGGGAGATGCTGGCCCAGGGAATGGAGGGGGAGCGCGATGAGATGGACCAGGTGCTGGGCGAGGAGAACGCCGACAAGTTGTTGGCCGCGCTCCGCGAAAAGCAGCTTCTCGCCTGCGTCGGCCGGCTGGATGACTACCTGCTGGTGTATTTCGGCGGATCCTCGGACGCCTGTCCGATCGCCGATGACTTGAGCGGATCACTGGCGGGCGACGCTGGAATCGGCTTCATCGACGGCTTCAAGGACACGCCCGTCCATGGCTTCGTCCATGGGTCCGGGAGCTTGATGGAGAGCGCGGTGAGTTCCGGCCTCAAGCAGATCGCCGAGGGATGCCGCGACGGAATCCAGGGCGTCGAAGGATTCGGCGACACCCGCGAGCTGGTGGCGCTGCTCAACATGGTGGGCGAGCGCGAGCAGGCGCTGCTCGATTTTTATGAAGCGGAACCGGTCGGGGCGGTGATCAGCATCGATCAGGGCGCGCGCTTCGATCTCTTCGGCGGAGGGCGGAGCGGTGCCACCGACTTCGAGAGCCCGCACCAGCTCGAGTCGCTCGGTGATGCCGAGGACGTGCTGCTTTTCGCCAACTGGGCGAACAACCCGGCCTACGAGAAGCGGGCCGGTGAACTCGTCGAGCTGCTGGTGGAGATCGTCTATGCCACGGCGGGGCATCTTTCCGCGCTCGAGGTGGAGAGCGATGACCTCGCGCAGATTCGTGGCGGCTATCAGATGTTCGACAGCATGTTCCGCGAGGACCTGCTCAAGCTGTGGAAGGGCCTCGGAGCGATGGAAGCGGGGCTCGGCAGCGAGGGCGCGTTCCTGGTGGATCTCACGGCGGAGTTTCCTCCGATCCCGGGGGTCCCGGCCGGCATCGTCGAGGAGGGTCGCTTCCCCCGGATGTCCTTCGTCGCTCCGGTCGAGGAGCGGGAGAGCCTCCAGGTCTCCTGGAAGCAGATCGAGGAAGCAGTCGCGGCGATGCTCGCGACCGCCAACGAAATGGGGGACCTCGACCTTCACATGCTCAAGCCGACGAATTCGCAGAAGGATGACATCGTCACCTGGTACTTCGATGCGCTGGCCTTCTCGGACGATGTGAAGCCATCGGTGACCGTGAGCGACGACTGGTTCGTGGCCTCGACCTCGAAGAACCAGGCGCTGGATCTGGTCGAGCGCGCCGGCAGCGGCGAGGCCGGGCGGACCGGCCTCTGGGCGAAGCTGGACCTGGAGGTGCTGCGCAAATACCTCGAGGAGTCGCTGAAGGTGGTCGAGAAGAACGGCGGAGACGTCATGGGCGAAGGGGAGCTTGAGCAGTTCCGCGAGATGCTGCCGGTGGCGCTCGAGGGTCTGGCCTCGCTGGAGCAGGTCAAGGCGGTGACCGTGCACGAACGGGTGGAGGACGGCGTCCGCCGGGCCACGCTGCATTTCCACGTGGAGTGAGGGCCGAGCGGTTTCGCTCGCCGGATTGCCGCCGGGTGTGTTGGAATAAGTCGACAGCCGAATGAGCGAATCGGAACCTCCCACCCTTTACACCACCGAGCCACCTCCGGACTCGGTGGTGCATCAGCTTGACGGCTTTCTCGCACGCCAGAAGCGCAACGACACGATCCAGTCGCTGGTGGTGGCGGTGATCGTGATGCTGCTGCTGGCGGCCTTGCTGTGGCTCATCGCCATCCTGCCCGAGTTTCAGAAGGCGGAGACCATCGTGTCCTACGCGCCGCCGAAACCGCCCGAGGAGAATCCGGTCGACCGGCCCGACATGGCGGTGGGCATGAAGCCGAAGCCGGCGAGTTCAAGTTCCTCGATGGCGAAGGTGATCGCGGCATCGGTCGAGGCCCCGGTCGCGGTGCCGATGCCCGAGTTTTCGGATCCGGTGCTGCCCTTCGGGATCGATGACGACTTTGCCGCCGGATTCGGAGCCGGCGACGGGGATGGCGACGGGGGCGGTGGATCGTCCTTTTTCGGGACCCCGAGGAAGGGCCGCCGGGTGGCCTACGTGGTCGACTACTCGGAGTCCATGAAGTCGGACACTGAAGCCGGGGGGACCCGTCTCGATGCCCTGAAGAAGGAACTCACGCGCTCGATCAATTCGCTGCGGGACGGGATGAGCTTCAACGTGATCTTTTTCTCCCAGTCGGCATGGACGATCGCCACCGAGGGGCCGAACGAAGCGGACAAGGGCTGGAATGGTCTGGGCGAACCGCCGCCGGTGCCGTGGCACATGGCGAGCCAGCGCACCAAGAGCGTGTTCGCCGAGCGCATCGAGAACATGGGCTGTGGCATCGGCACGGTCTGGTCGTCGCCGCTCAAGCTGGCGTTCTCGATGCGGCCGCCGCCCGACATCGTGTATCTGCTTTCCGACGGTGAGCCGTCGGACTTGGACTACGCCCTCAACCGGGTCGACGAGATGAATCCGACCGGGGTTCCGATCGATACTTTTGCGATGGAGGCACCGGGGACGCCCGCCCAGGCGATGCAGGAGATGGCCCGGGAAACGGGCGGAAACTTCACCATGATCTACAAGGGCCGTGCCTACAGCGGCCTGAGTGCCCAGAAATACACCGACGAGACCGAGTTCGACTGATCCGCCGTCATCCCTTGCCCGGGACCGGCCCGATCGTCCCGCCCTCGACGAAGGTGGTTTCTACCTTGGTCCGCCGTCGGTCCTCCCTGCCGCGGCTCACATTGTCCACCCATCTCGTCATCCGGCGGACGAGCGCATCGATGTCCCAGCGGACATGGGCGAGCGGGCGATCCCACAGCTCGAAGCTGGGGTGGAAGTCGAGGCAGACCAGCGAGATCCGCTCGGGGGCGATGAAACCGCGCCGTGCGAGGTGGTCATGCGCGGCGTGGAAGGTGTGCAGCTCGTCGATGAGCAGGGCGGTTGGCGGAGTGACCGCCAGCAGCGAGTCGAGGCAGCGGCGGAACTCCTCCGGACCCGGACCGCAGTCGGGGATGTTGTAGGGGCCGGTGGAGATGCCGTGGGCCTTCAGCTCATCGAGGAAGTAGGCCGGCTTGGCACCCGCCCGGGTCAGCAACACGATACGGCGGTGGCCGAGTTCGACCAGCCGCCGTGTCGCTGCGGTGATCGCTTGCTCGAAGTCCGGCGCCACGCTGGCGATCGGCATCTCCAGGGTCAGTTGACCGGCATAGGCGAGGATGGGGGTGTTCCGCCCGATGAACCATTCCAGCACCTCCCGGCTTGCGGTCCACAACACCCAGGCATCGGCCTTCGCCTGGCCTACCACGCGTGAGATCCGCTTCACGTCCATGCCCAGGCGGGTCAGCGACCGGTTGGGAATGGTCACCGAATGCCCCGCATCCATGAGCCGGTGCTGGACCTCCACCATCTCATAGGACGACCGGTCGGCCGCCTCGTAGGGGAACAAGCCCACCGTCGATCCGGGCGCGTCGGCGTTCCTTGGAATGGCAATCCGCCGTCCGCGGCGGTGCCCCTGGTTGACGAGGATGCCGTCTTCCTCCAGCAGGCGCAGCGCGTCCCGGATCAGTCGCTGCGACACATCCAGGTCCCGGGCGAACTGCCTCGCCCCGGGCAGCCTGCCCGTCCAGCCACCGCGCAGGATCTCCTCGCGCAGATGCGCGGCAAGCTGCCGGGCGGGGCTCAGGACTCGGAAGGCGGACATGCAAGGCATGTTTAGGTTCGGATCGTGCCCGGGAGCGGGAAAGGGGAGGATCAACAGGGTGAAAAAAGCCCCAGTGCGCATGTCCATTGTTGGCATGCAACGGACCGGAAGGCTTCCTTGACACCCTTCAAAAGTGACACTATTTTCGTGCTTCATGAAAAACGTGACAATCACCCTGGATGAGGACGTGGTTCGCTGGGCCAAGGTCTGGGCGGCCAGTCACGACACCAGCGTGTCGCGGATGCTGGGCGAGGAATTGCGCAAAAAGATGCTGGCAGAGCAGCACTACGAGCGGGCCAGGAAGCGATTTTTGAGCAAGGGGCCCACGCCTCTCAAGGCCGCCAGCATCCCCTATCCCACCCGGGACAGCCTGTATGACCGATAGCGTTTTCGTGGACACCAACATCCTGCTCTATGCGCGGGATGCCTCCGAACCGGAAAAGCAGGCGATTGCCGCCGCCAGGCTCGCCGAGCTGTGGGAAACGCGCTGCGGCCGACTCTCGGTGCAGGTGCTCAACGAGTTCTTCGTGAATGCCACCCGCAAGCTGGATCCCGGTCTTTCCCCCGAGGAGGCGTGGGATGATGTCGAGGCGCTTTTTGCATGGAACCCGCTACCCATCGACATGCCCGTTCTCAACAGGACTTACGCGGTTCAGCGCCGCTACGAACTCTCCTGGTGGGACTCGATGATCGTTGCCGCGGCGGAAGCCGCCGGCTGCAGCCGCATCCTCAGCGAAGACCTGTCGCCGGAAACCAGCTACTTCGGCGTCGCCGTGGAGAATCCGTTCGTGGTTCCCGCCGAATAGGGCGCTCATCCTCACTGCAACTGCGGATTCCCGCCTTCAATGACATGCCGCGAAGAAGTCGATTCGGGGCATTAGCAGCATCGGTTCCCGGAGGTCGCGATCCCGGCCCGGCACGGGTCGTCCTTGACCCACTGGGGAAGAACCACCCTGCCTACTCCTGCCGGCGTGAGGAATGGAGCCTTGCATGCAACTGCTCCAGGGCGGCGACCCACTCCGGAAATTCGTCGGCGAGGTTTCTTGTTTCATTCCAGACTGTTCGCCCGACTCAATGTGGCGGTGGCGCCGTGATCTTGCGGCGCATGCGATGCGGGACCGGTGGGCGCTTGACGATGATCTACGAGAGCCTCGCCAACCGCGGGATGGCGGCAGGGAAGTTCACCGATGCGGACGAAGTCGACTGACCCCGGTCAGGCGGGGTGGATCTCGGCCAGCGCTTCGCGGCTTTCGACCAAGAACTCGGCTGCGACCTCGCGCAGTTCGCCCGCTTGAACGGCTTCGATCTCGGTCAGCACTTCGGCCGGTTCGCGGATTTCGTCGTGATGCAGGAGGGACTCGCCGGCCCACGAGGCGTGGGCGGCGGTGGTCTCGAGGGCGGCCTTCATCTGGGACGCATGGAGGCGTTTCGCGCGGCGCAGTTCTTCTTCGGAGGGACCGGTGTCGGAGAGCTGGCGGAGTTCCCTGCGGATGCTCTCCAGTGCCTCGTCACGCGAACCCGGATCGAGTCCGGCATGGATTTCGAGCGCCCCGGTATCGTCCAGCAGCACGACATCCGAAGCGATGTGGTAGCAAAGGCCGCGCTCCTCGCGCAGCGACTGGAACAGCCGCGAGCTGGCACCTTCGCCGAGGATGGTCGAGAGCAGTCGCAGCGCATGGCGGCGGGGATCCCGCCGGCCGAAGCAGCGGAACCCGAGGGCGAGCTGGACCTGGGCGGTCTCGCGCGGTTCCCGCCGTTGACGCGGACCGTCGAGTGGGTCGCTGTAAGGATGGCCGGAAACGGAATTCCCGGAGCCCGGTAGGAGGGGTTCGAGAACGGCGATCACCTCGTCGGCCCGGTGAGGACCGGCCACGGCAATCACCAGGCCGGGGTCGCGGTGATGGGCCTGGGAAAATCCGACGAGGTCGTCGCGCCGGATGCGGTCGATGCTTTCAAGGGTGCCCGAGATCGGATCGCCGAGCGGGTGGGGGGACCACAGGGACGCCGACATGAGGTCGCCGATGTGGTCCGAGGGATTCTCGTGATACATCACGATTTCCTCGGCGATCACGCCGTGCTCGAGTCGGACCTCGTCCTCGGGAAAGGTCGAATGCCAGACGATGTCGGCAAGGATGTCCGCAATGGGGACGAGCGAGGCGGCGTCGCCGCGCGCCTCGTAGACGGTCTGGTCCTCGGAGGTGAAGGCATTGAGGGAAGCGCCAAGGTCCTCGGTCTCGAAGCTGATCCTCCGGGCGTCCCGCTTCCCGGTGCCCTTGAAGATCATGTGTTCGACGAAGTGGGCCAGCCCCGCCTTGCCGGGCGGATCGTCGCGCCCCCCGGCGGGGATGTGGATGGAGAGCGCGAGGCACTCGCTCTCCGGCAGGGTGGCGGTGGCGATCCGGAAGCCCTGCGAGCTACGGTGAACGTGGTAGCTGGCGAGCATCAGCGGAGCAGGGCGGTGGCCAGGTCGAGGTCGGCCGGAACGGTGATCTTGGGATTGGGGCGGCTCGACGGCACGATCCGGACCGGGAGCCCGATCGATTCGGCCGCCGAGACCTCGTCGGTGACGTGGAGCCCGCCCTTTTCCACCGCCTCGTAGGCCTCGCGCAGGAGCGAGGCCCGGAAGACCTGCGGGGTTTCGGTGAACCAGAGCCCCTGGCGGTCGACGCTTTCCACGACGATGCCCGAGGCGTCGGCCCGCTTGAGCGTTTCGGTCGCGGGCCGGGCCAGGGTGGCGGCACCATGGGCGGAGGCAGCCGCGATGGCGGACGAGATGTCGGACGGCTCGACCAGCGGGCGCGCGCCATCGTGGACCGCGACCAGCTCGTCGTCGCCTTGCAGGGCTTCGAGGCCGGCGAGGACCGAGTCCTGTCGCTCGGCTCCTCCGTCGACCCGACTCAGTTCCTTGGCGAATGCTCCGCCGAGGAGTTCCCGGAAGCGGTCCTCGGCGCAAACGACGATCACGCGGGTGATCTCCGGCACGGCCATCAGGCGTTCGACGCTGCGGCGCAGCACCGGCACCCCGTCGAGGGAAGCGGCCAGCTTGTCGAAGCCCATCCGCCGGGAACTTCCGGCGGCGACGATGACGCCCGCGCAGCCCATCAGGACAGCCGTTTGGCGACCTCCTGGGAGAGGGTCCGGCCGTCGGCGCGGCCGGCCGCGCGCTCCTGGACCAGTTTCATCACCTTGCCCATGTCGGCCTTGGTCGAGGCCCCGCTCTCGACGATGGCGGACTCGACCAACCCGGTGATCTCGTCCCCGCTCAGCGGGGAGGGCAGGTAGGTTTCGAGGATGGCGATTTCCACGTCCTCCTTGTCGGCGAGTTCGGTGCGACCGGCGTCGCGGAACTGGCTGGCGGAATCCTGCCGCTGCTTGACCTGCTTGCGGACGATGGCCATCGCGGTGGCGTCGTCGATCTCGGCCTGCGGGCCGCCCTTTTCGATGGCGGCGTTGGTCATGGCGGTCTTGAGCGCCCGGATCACGGCGAGGCGTTCGCTGTCCCTGGCCTTCATGGCCGCCTTGAGATCATCCTGGATGCGGTTGGTGAGCGAACTCATGTCGGTTTCCTAGCCGCGGCCCGGCATCGGGGAAAGGGGGAAATCCCCGCGCGCTTCTTGCTTGGCGAAGGGCGCTTGCCGGTTCAAGGGGTGGCATGCCTTCGAGGACCACGGGTGCGCGCGTCTATCTCAGCCTGATCGGGCTGCTGCTGGCCCTGGCGGGCGGCGTCTTCAGCTGGTTGATGTGGCGGAGTTTCGATCGCGCCCGGGAAATCGACCATTGGCCGGTCGTTCCCTGCGCGATCCTTGAGTCGAGGGTCGAGGACCGTCGCGAGAATCCGGACTGGCCGGAGTCGATGCCGCAGGAGTTCCGGTTCAGCGTGCTCTATCAGTACGACTGGAACGACGAAACCCACGAGTCGCGGCGCTACCGGCTTCGCGGCGCCTCGTGGAAGTCGAAGCCGGACCGGGCCGCGGCGCTGGTCGAGCGCTACCCGCGGGGGTCGGTGGCCGAGTGCCGGGTGAACCCGGAGGTGCCCTCCGAGGCGGTGCTGGAGGGCGAGTCGCGGGGTCCCGGCTACTCGCTGTGGTTTCCGCTGCTCTTCCTCGTCGGCGGCCTCGGCATCATGGTCGGGGCGTGGCGGCGGGAGTAGCCCTCAGTCGCGACGGGTCAACTCGACGAAAACGTCCTCGAGCGAGGCGGTGTGGCGGTGAAGATCCCGCAGCGGCCACTTCTTGCGCACGACCAGTTCGTGGATCCGCTCGCGGGCGTCGGTGCCGGAATCGACGAGCACCTCGAAACTCGTCCAGCGGTCGTCGCCGTCGGCGGCGTCCCCCGCCGTGACGCGCTTCACGTGGTCGAGGCGGGTCATTTCTTCGATGACGACATCCGCCTCGGCCTGCAACTCCACCATCACCCTGCCGGCCGCGCGCATGTTGTCGACCAGTGCCCGCGGCGTGTCCTCGGCGCGGATCTTGCCGCCGTCGATGATGATCACCCGCCCGCAGGTCATCTCGACCTCGCTGAGGATGTGGGTGGAAAGGAGGATCGTGTGTCTTTCCCCGAGTCGACGGATCAGTTCGCGGATCTGGCGAATCTGGTTGGGGTCGAGGCCGTTGGTCGGTTCGTCGAGGATCAGCAGGTCGGGCGAGTGGATCAGCGCGTCGGCGAGGCCGACCCGCTGGCGGAATCCCTTCGACAGCACCTTGATCATCTTGCGCCGCACCGAATCGAGGCCGCAGGTATCGACCACGTCGTTGACCCGGGCGCGGGCATCCCGGTTGGAAAGCCCCTTGAGCCGGGCCCGGTATTTGAGATACTCGCGGACCCGCATGTCGTCGTAGAGCGGGACGTTTTCCGGCATGTAGCCGATCCGGCGCCGAGCCTCGACCGACTGGCGCAGGACGTCGAAGCCGGCGATGGACACGCTGCCCGAGCTCGGCGGCAGGTATCCGGTGAGCATCCGCATGGTGGTGGTCTTTCCGGCTCCGTTCGGCCCGAGGAAGCCGACGATTTCACCCTGGCCGACGTTGAAGGACACGTCGCTCACGACGGTTTGGCGCGAGAATCGTTTGGTGAGGTCGTGGACTTCGATCATGCAGGCGGAAAATCGTGGGATTCCGGGGGTTTTCGGCCCCTGTGCTGTTGACGTCGTCGGGGACGCCCCTTACCTAAGCGCTGCGCCGCCCGGGCCAAGTCGGAAATTTTCGATCAGGAGCACCCATCACTGCAAACGCTGAGTCAATGAAATCGTCGGTCTCCGCCCGCTTGAATGCGGAAATTCTCGAGGAGAAGTATGCGCTCTGGAGCGAGGATCCCCAGTCCGTGGAGCCGACTTGGGCGGCATTTTTCGAGGGTTTCGAACTCGGCACAACCCAGCCCCGGCCCAAGGGCGGAGTGCAGGCGGCCGTCACGCCGGTTTCCGGTGGCGTCAGCGATGACATCGCCTTCTACGGCAAGGTCGTCAGCCTCGTTTACAATTACCGGACGCTCGGGCACACCCAGGCCGACATCAATCCGATCGGAGACCCCGAGCTGAACCCGCGCCTGGATCTGAGCCAGTTCGGCTTCACCGAGGCGGATCTCGACCGCGAGGCCTCCAACCCGTTTTTCCGGGACGGCGAGAAGATGAAGCTCCGCGAGATGATCGCCGAGCTGGAGAAGACCTACTCGGGGGCGATCGGCTTCGAGTTCATGCACATCCACAACACGACCGTCCGCCACTGGGTGCGCGAGCGGATCGAGGGCCGGGTGCGTCGCGAGGCCGACACCCGGGAGCGCAAGAAGGAGGCGCTGCGGTGGCTCCTGGAATCGGAAGCATTTGAAAGTTTCCTCGGGCGCAAGTTCCTCGGGGAAAAACGCTTTTCGCTGGAGGGCGGCGAGGGCGCGATGGTGGTTCTGAATGCCATCCTGCGGGCATGCCCGGCCGCCGAGGTGCTCGAGATCGAGATGGGCATGGCCCACCGCGGGCGCCTCAACGTGCTGGCAAACTTCGTGCGGAAGTCGCTGCACACGATCCTCTACGAATTCACGCCCAACTACGTGCCCGACCTGGTCGCGGGTGACGGCGACGTGAAGTACCACCTCGGCTACGAGAAGGTCCACACCTTGCCCGATGGCGAGGTGCGGGTCAGCCTTGCGGCCAACCCGAGCCACCTCGAGGCGGTGAATCCGGTCGTCGAGGGCAAGGCCCGCGCCCGCCAGCGCCTGATCGGCGACGACGGGGTGAAGACCGATCGCAAGCGGGTGCTGCCCATCCTCATCCACGGCGACGCCGCCTTTGCCGGCCAGGGTTCGGTCGCCGAGGTGCTCAATCTCTCCCAACTTCCCGGGTACCGCACCGGCGGCACGATCCACCTCATCATCAACAACCAGATCGGCTTCACCACGATGCCGGCCGACGCCCGCTCGTCGTCCTACGCGACCGATGTCGCCAAGATGATCGAGGCGCCGATCCTGCACGTGAACGGCGAGGAGCCGATGGAGCTCTTCTGGGCGGCGCTCTTCGCGCTGGAGTTCCGCCAGCACTTCGGCCGGGACGTCGTGATCGACATGTACTGCTACCGCCGGCAGGGCCACAACGAGACCGACCAGGCCGCCTTCACCCAGCCGCACATCTACCGGCAGATCCAGTCCCGCGACAACGTCGGTGAGCTCTACAAGCGACGGCTGATCGAGGAGGGATCCATTTCCGAAGAGGAGGCGAAACAGCTGGAGGGTGAGATCCAGGCGCGCCTCGAGGAGGGCCACAGCAAGATGAAGGAACTCGAGGAGGCGGGCGATCGCACCGTCTTTTCCGGATCCACGGCGGTGGCGCAGGAGCGCTACACCCATGCGCCGGTTCCGACCGGGGTGCCACAGTCGGTCATCGAGCATGTCGGCCGGGTGCTGACCACGGTGCCCGATGGGTTCAATCTGCATCCGACGCTGGCCAAGCGTTTCGTCCCCCGGCGCCTGGAAGCCCTCGAGAACGGAAGTCCCATCGACTGGGCCTTCGCGGAGTCCCTGGCGTGGGGATCCTTGCTGATGGAGGGCTATCCGGTCCGCCTCTCCGGCCAGGATTGCCGGCGCGGCACCTTCTCCCAGCGGCACGCCGTCTTCTACGACTCGGAGTCGCGCGAGCGCTACATCCCGCTCCAGAACCTCAGCGACGACCAGGCGAAGTTCTGCGTCTACAACTCGCTGCTCTCGGAGTTTGCGGTGCTCGGCTTCGACTACGGCTACTCGCTCGGCGCGCCCAACATGCTCAACATGTGGGAAGCCCAGTTCGGCGATTTCTCCAACGGCGCGCAGGTCATCATCGATCAGTTCATCTGCTCGGCGGAGTCGAAGTGGCAGACCCCCTCGGACATCGTCCTGCTCCTCCCGCACGGCTACGAGGGCATGGGTCCCGAGCATTCGAGCGCCCGGTTGGAACGCTTTCTGCAACTCTGCGCAGAGAAGAACATGGTCATCGGCAACTTCACCACGCCCGCGCAGTACTTTCACGCGCTGCGGCGGCAGAAAAAGCGGCCCTTCCGCAAGCCGATGATCCTCATGACCCCGAAGAGCCTGCTGACCCGGGCCGAGGCGGTTTCGAGGATCGACGACCTGCTGGAGGGTTCCTGTTTCCAGGAGGTCCTCCCGGATCCGAAGAACTTCGATGATCCGTCGGTCGTCAACCGGATCGTTTTCTGCAGCGGCAAGGTCTTCTACGACCTCATGGCCTACCGCGACGAGAACGAGATTCACAACACGGCGATCCTCCGGATGGAGCAGCTCTATCCCTTCCACGATGAAATGGTGGGAGCACTCGTCGCCCAGTTCCCGAACGCCTCGAAGTTCGTCTGGTGCCAGGAGGAGCCGCTCAACATGGGGGCGTGGTCCTACATCTTCCCCCGGCTCGAGAAGGTGGTCGACCGCAGGGTCCGCTACGCCGGCAGGGGACGCGCCTCCAGCACCGCCGCCGGTTCGAAGGCGATGCACCACCGCGAACAGAAGTCCCTCATCGAGCAGGCCTTCTCGGTCTGATCCAGTTTTCCCATTTCCATGGCTACCGAAGTCAAAGTTCCCGCCGCCGGTGAGTCGATCACCAGCGCCAATGTCGCGACCTGGCACAAGAAGGATGGCGAGAGCGTCGCCAAGGGCGACGTGCTCGTGACCCTCGAAACCGACAAGGTCTCCAACGAACTCGCCGCGGATGTCGCCGGCGTGCTCAAGATCATGGTCGAGGAAGGTGAGGAGGTCGCCATCGGCACCGTGATCGCCGAGATCGACGAGAGTGCCGCCGGCAGTGCCGAGCCCGAGCCCGGCCCGGAACCACAAACCGAGAGCGCCTCAGAGCCCGCAATCGAGGAGCAGGCACCCGCCGAATCCGCGCCGGCCCCGGCCACCGGGGAGGGTAAGACCATCGATGTCAAGGTGCCCGCCGCCGGCGAGTCGATCACCACCGCCAACGTCGCCGCCTGGCGCAGGAAGGATGGCGACTCGGTCTCGAAGGGCGAGGCGTTGGTGACGCTGGAGACCGACAAGGTTTCGACCGAACTCGAGGCCGAGGAATCCGGTCGCCTGGAGATCGTGGTTCCGGAAGGGGAAGAGGTCTCCATCGGCACCGTGATTGCCCGGATCACGGTCGGGGCGGGGAGTTCGAAACCCGCGCCGGAGAGCGCTCCCGCGGTGCCTGCAAAGGAATCTTCGAAGCAGGCAGCCCCGGCCACGCCGGAGAAAGAGAAGGCACCGGCCCCCAAGCCGGAGTCCGCAGCCGCCGAGGCGAAGCCGGACTTCAAGATCGTCGATGCGCCGGCGGAGCGGCCCGACACGACGCCGGTCGCGGAGGGTCGGGTGACCCGCCGCAAGATGAGCATGCTGCGGCGGAAGATCGCGACCCACCTGGTCAATGCCCAGCAAACCGCGGCCATCCTCACGACTTTCAACGAAGCGGACATGTCGTCCGTGATGAAGCTGCGGAAGTCGGTCCAGGAGGACTTCATCGCCAAGCACGGAGTGAAGCTCGGCTTCATGTCCTTCTTCGTGAAGGCCGTGGTCCAGGCACTCAAGGACGTGCCCCAGGTCAACGGCATGATCGACGGCAACGAGATCATCGAAAACCACTTTTACGACGTCGGCGTGGCGATCGGCACCGAGAAGGGCCTCGTCGTGCCGGTGCTCCGCGATTGCGACCAGAAGAGCTTCGCCGAGATCGAGCAGGACATCATCGACTACGCGGGCAAGGCCCGTGACGGGAAGATCCAGCTCGAGGATCTCCAGGGCGGTGTGTTCACCATCTCGAATGGCGGCACCTACGGTTCTCTCCTGAGCACGCCCATCCTGAATCCTCCGCAGTCCGGCATCCTCGGGATGCATACCATCCAGCAGCGCCCGGTCGCGGTGGATGGCAAGGTCGAGATCCGGCCGATGATGTATCTCGCGCTGAGCTACGACCACCGGTTGGTGGACGGCAAGGAGGCGGTCACTTTCCTGATCCGCATCAAGGACTGCATCGAAAATCCGACGCGCTTGATGCTCGAGATGTGAGGAGTGGCGCTCTCCTGAGCGCCATGCCGGGGCGTGGCGACGTCCACGTCGCGGATGGCGGGCGGCCTTGAGTGTTTCGTTCCATCTTGAAGATTGGCGTCCGCCGGATCCATGTCGGCTAGGAAGCCGACCTGCCCCGCCATGGCCCGCGGAGCGAGCCACTCCGCCGAGAGTCCGACGCGTCTGATGCTCGAGATGTGAGCTTGGAGGCGGTCCGCCCCGGGCCCGCGAGCTTAAGAGCACTTCGTTCCGGGGTGGGGCCGTCCGGCCTCCGGACGACTACCAAGGCAGGTGCCGCCGCGGAACGAAGAGCAGCGTGGTCAGCAAGACACCGAGCGTCCAGAACACCGGACCGCTGGGGAAAAAGTAGGGGTAGACGCCGATCGAAACCCCGACGACGGCGGCGAACCACTCCTGCTTCAACTTGGCGTAGCCCAAGGCGATCATCGAAACCCCGCCGAAGATCACCCACCCGATGACCGTGGCCGTGGCGGGAAATACAAGAGCGGAAGAGGCGAGAGTCATGTCGGGAGGATCGCATCGATTTACTTGTTTAGCGAGATTGAAAATCTGGTGCTGCGTAGCTTGTCAGGCACTGCGGGAGGTCGCTTTCCCCCAGCCTTGCCGGCCCGTCATCGCCCGGAGGGCGACGTCGGGGAACTTGGAACTTCTCACTTGGAAGCTCGCCGCCCAGCCTCGCGCCATGAGCTGCCGCTTCCGACCGTGCATCGATCTCCACCAAGGAAAAGTGAAGCAGATCGTCGGTGGAACGCTCCGCGACGACGGACCGGGGCCGACCGAGAATTTCGTCTCGGACCGCAGTCCGGGAGACTTCGCGAAGATGTTTCGCGGCGACGATCTGCGTGGTGGTCACGTGATCAAGCTGGGTCCGGGCAACGACGAGGCCGCGCGCCAGGCGCTGGCGGCGTGGCCGGGTGGAATGCAACTCGGTGGCGGCATCGACGCGTCGAATGCATCGGAGTGGCTGGAAGCCGGGGCGTCGCACGTGATCGTGACCTCTTGGCTTTTCGAGGATGGTGTGAGGCTCTCGGAGGATCGCGTCCGTGAACTCGCGGACCGGGTCGGGGCCGGGCGCATCGTGATCGACCTGTCGTGCCGGCGGCACGAGGACGGCTGGGTGGTGGCGACGAACCGCTGGCAGACTCTGACCGATCTGCGGGTGGACGCCGCGACTCTGGATCGGCTCGCTCCCTTCTGCGACGAATTCCTGATCCACGCCGCCGACGTCGAAGGTCTCTGCGGAGGGATCGACACCGGGCTGGTGAGCTTGCTCGGAGAGTGGGCCGGTTGCCCGGTGACCTACGCCGGCGGGGTTGCCTCGATGGAGGATCTGCAGTTGGTCGATTGCCTCGGCAAGGGCCGCGTGGATGTCACCGTCGGTTCGGCCCTCGACATCTTCGGTGGCTCGGCGATCCGATACGCCGATCTGGTGGCGTGGAATGATCGACCTGATTGATGGCAGAATGGATTCCGTTGTTAGGCTAGCGGAACCTGATTCTGCGATCGTCCACAATCACCAAATGTCCACGCAAACTCAGTTCCTCGATCTCACTCAGTGCTTCACCGAGGCGATCGATCACGTGGAAAGCGTCTTGGCGGGTCAGGCGAAGAACGATCACTCCATGGTAGTCGATCGGTGCATAGCGGATGATGTCAGCAGAATCGAGGTCGAGCGTGATCAGATGCCGTTGCTCCCGTAGGCAGATGTTGATGAGGTCATCGTCCGCCCCTCCCTCGATGCCCTCGTCATACACAGGGTGGCAATCGTGACCGCGCTCGAGCAGCAAACTCTTCGCACTCGCGGAGATATTCTCGTCGATCTTGAACTTCACGTCACCACGACCCTCTCCTGGGCAAGCTCCGAGGAGTAGGCGAGCGCCGCATGGATCGCTGCCTTGGACAGTGAAGGATACTCGGCGATGATGGCGTCCGCGGACATGTCGGCCGCCAGGCAATCCAACACAACCGAAACCATGATTCTGGTGCCTCTGAAGCAAGCCTTCCCGTGGCAAATTTTCGGGTCTGCCGTGATATGATCTCTCCAGTTCATGGAAGGATTCTATCCCAGGTGCGCCGCAAGGGCAACGGTATCGGAATGCGGATCTCTTCGAGTCTTTCCGATTGTCGGTTATGGTGTCCGACGGTTTGAATGACAGGGATGACCGTCCGGAAAGTCATTCGCTTTCTCCCCGAAGACTTCGAGATCGAGGAGAGCTTGCGAGACCAACTCAGCAGCCGCTCGGGGACGCAGCGGTTTCTGGCGGGGGACCATGAGGCCCTGCTGATCGTCCACGAGGTGCCGGAGCCGAAGATTCCCGAGCGGGATGCCCTGGTGTTCTGGCGTCGCGCGGACGGCACCTGGCGGGGGCCGGCGGACAGTGAGGGCTTGAAGGAAATGTCCCGGCTTTTCGACCGCTACCAGTCGGTGATCGACAAGTATGAAGCGCTGCTCGAGGAAACCGAGGAGGTGACGCAGGTGTTCGAAATCATCCGCCACGCCGCGCCGATCGCGCGATCGATGCGCAACATGCTGGCGGCGCTCGAGGCGGCCGTTCCCGCGGACGAGGAGAACCGCACGCTGATCGGGCTGCGCGACCGGGTGCGCGAAATGCAGCGGGCGGCGGAGTTGCTCTACCACGATTCGAAGCTGACGCTGGAGTTCTGGCAGGCGGAAAGTGCGGAGGAACACCAGCAGGCCGCCGAGCGACTGAATTCGATCGCCTTCCGCCTGAACCTCATGGCCGGCTTCTTCCTGCCGCTGGTGGCGGTGGCCGGGTTGCTGGGAATGAACGTGGAAATTCCGGGTTTTCTCCAGCCAGGCTTCTGGGTGATCCTCGGGGCCGGCCTGTTGCTGGGGGCGATCGTCCTGTTCGTGGTGGGTTGGGAAGGCCTGCGGAGAAAAAAATGACCGGACTCTGGGTATTCCTGGGAGGGGTTGCCCTGGTGGTCGCCCTGACGGTGTGGCACGCGTCCAGGGTGAGCCGCCGCCGCCGCCAGCTGCGGGCCTCGGGGCTCTCCGACGCCGAGCGTGCCCTGGTGGAAAAGCGGTTTCCGCTGTGGAAGACGGTGCCGGAACCGACCCGCCGCCTCGCCGAGGGATGGATGCGGGTGTTTCTCGATGAAAAGGGGTTCGAGGCCTGTGGCGGACTTGAGGAGGTGACGGACGAAATGATGCTGGCGGTCGCCGCCCCGGCCTGCCTGCTCATCGCCCACCGGCCGCAGGATTTCTATTCGCGCTTGCGAAGCATCCTGATCTATCCGGATGCGTTTCACTCCGGCGGGCGCGACGTGCGGCTCGGGGAGTCGTGGAGTACCGGCAGTGTGGTGCTGTCGTGGCAGAGCGTTTGCCAGGGCTCGGCGGATCCACGGGACGGCCTGAACGTCGTGCTGCACGAGTTTGCGCATCAGATCGACCAGGAGGACGGGGTGGCCGACGGGATTCCGGAGTTCGACGAGGGACCGGACTACGGACGCTGGTCGGCGGCGATGGCCCCGGCTTACGAGCGCTTTTGCGAGCGGGTGGAGGCGGGGAAGCGCTCGGTGCTCGACGACTACGGGGCCGAGAGTCCTGCCGAGTTTTTCGCCGTCGGAACCGAGACCTTTTTCGAGAAGGCGCGCCAGCTGCGCGACGACGAACCGGAGGTTTATCGAGAGTTTGCGCGCTTCTACGGGATGGATCCGGCGGAGTGGAGGTCGGGGACCCGGACGTGAAGGGGATATTTGGTGACTGATTGGTGTGTGGAGAGGTTCGCAGAGGCGCGCTCCACGCGGCATCGCCATGGGGGAGTCGCTCGCAAAACATCACTTGGTGCCGCCGGGGCTTGTCGGAGCGGGCCGATTCGGGGATGATCCTTCCCCGTGGCGAATTGGTATTACGGCGAAAACGGCGAGCAGCGTGGCCCGGTTGAGGAACACGAACTCCGGGAGATGATTGCCGCCGGCAAGGTGGGTGGCGACACCATCATCTGGCGCGAGGGCATGGACAACTGGCAGAAGCTCTCCGAAGTGCCGGAGTGGTCGGGCCAGATCGTGGGGTCCCCGTCACCAGCCCAGCCGGTCTCGCCCTATCAGAGCCCGGCGGCCGGCGGCGTCGGTCCGTATCCGGTCGCTCCGAACAACGGCAACGCGATCGCCAGCCTGATTTGCGGGATCACCTCGATCCTGATGCTCTTCACCTGCTTCCTGGGAATCATCGCCGCCATCCCGGCGGCGATCTGCGGTCACCTGGCCCTGAAGCAGATCAACGAATCGTGCGTGCCGATGGCGGGGCGGGGAATGGCCATCGCCGGGCTCATCACCGGCTACGTCACCATCGCGGCCACGCTGTGCTTTGGCGTCATCATGCTGGTTGCGGTGATGAGCGAAATGTAGGTTTCCGCGAGGGGAATGACGTCCATAGGGAAGAGTCGATCGGGAAAACGTCTGGCGATCGTGGTCGCGGTCTTGGCCGTGTTTGGACTCGGGGCGTTGTGGCTGGCGCGCAGCGGACCCTCCGGCCTGCCCTGGACCTGCATCCTGCACGATACCACCGGACTCCATTGCGCCGGCTGTGGCATGACCCGCGCGGCCCACGCGCTTCTGGAAGGGCGCTTCGTGGACGCCTTTCGGTTCAACCCGCTCGGCGTGGTGCTGGTGCCCCTGGTGTTGGTGATGCTGGCGCCCGGGGTGGTCGGCTGGGTGCGGGGTGAGCCGCCGAAATGGCAGGTTCCACTCGGACGCCGCAGCGGGATCGTCCTGCTTGTCCTCATCCTTGGCTACACGGTCTTGCGCAACCTGCCCTGGGCGCCATTCACGCTGCTGGCACCGCCCTGAAGCCCGGCGAAACGAGGATTTTCGCGGGAGCGGGAGTGGATATTCGGCCGTAATCACTTGAAAAAGCGAAGCGCTTCCGGCAGAGGACTCCCGCCGTGAGGTTCATTGGATCGTCGGCCGTGGCGGTCCGGCGGTCGCGGCGGTCCGTGCGTCCCGTGCTTTGCGATCGATCACCCATGAAGGAGTCTGAAACATCCCGCCCGAGCGTGAGGCGTCTGAGCGTGGAGGCCGTGCTCGCATGGTCTGCGCTCTTCGTGATGTGGGTGATCCTCAGCGGGAAATTCGACGCCTTTCACCTCGGCTGCGGAGTGGTGACCGTGGGGGCGCTGATCTGGATGCACCGGGCGCTGGAGCCGTTCCGGCCGCATGGGTCGGGGGAAATCCGGCTGCGGCGGCTGGTTCCCTACATGTTCTGGCTGGCCAAGGAGATGCTGGTGGCGGCGGTGCATGTCGCGATCGTCATCCTGCGTCCCAAGGGCCGCCTGGACCCACGGTTGATCCGCTTCGAGTCCGAGCAGCCGACCCTGCTCAACGCGGTGATCTTCGGCCACTCCATCACCCTCACCCCGGGGACGATCACGCTCGACCTGGAGGACGACCGCTATCTGGTGCACGCCCTCACCCCCGGGGTTGCCCGCGACGTGATCGAGGGATCGATGCACCGTCGGGTGGCGAGGCTGACCTCCGACCGGCCGGTCGCCACGCCGCGGCTGCTGCCCCATTCCGACCCGACCGCCCCGTGAACTACGCGCTTACCATCCTGCTCGTCCTGTTTCTGGTCGCGGTGCTGATCCCCTTCTACCGCCTCGCCAAGGGGCCGACGGTGTTCGATCGGTTGCTCTCGGTCGGTGCGATCGGCAGCAAGGCCATCGCCCTGATTCTGCTCATCGGCCTGCTCTACGACCGGCTCGGCATGTTTGTCGACATCGCCCTGGCCTACGCCATCCTGAGTTTCATCGGCACGGTGGCGGTGGCCGAATATTTCAGGCTGAAGGGGGGCGAGGAGTGAGCGGGATACTGGACATCGTCGGCTACGGACTGGTGGTGCTGGGCCTGGCGTTCATGCTTGTCGGGAGCGTGGGCATCGTGCGGCTCCCGGACTTCTTCGCCCGCACCCATGCCGCCTCGAAAGTGGACACCGTGGGGGTCTCGATCGTGGTGGTCGGGGTCGCGTGCATCGAGGGGTTCTCGCTCGACGGCCTGAAGGTGCTGCTGGCTGCCTTCTTCGTGGTCATGACCAACCCGGTGGCGGCCCACGCCCTGGCGCGGGCGGCGGCCCTGACCGGGCTCAGGCCGTGGGTGCGTCCGGACACCGCCGATTCGGCCCGAGAAAAATCCGATCCATGAACCTGTTTATCGAGACGACGATGTTCCTGCTGCTGATCGCTTCGGCGATCGCGGCGATCGAGTTGCGCGACCTGCTTGCGGCGGTGGTGGTCACCTCGGTGTTCAGTTTCGTGCTTGCGACGCTCTTCGTCGCCTTCGGGGCGGTGGATGTGGGATTCACCGAGGCGGTGGTGGGTGCCGGGGTGGTGGGGGTCTATTACATCGCGATGTTGCTTCATACCGAAGGGAGGGCGGACGATTGAAGGCGGTCACGGGAGTGCTGCTCGCCGCCTTTTTCGGGGTGCTGGTCTGGGCGTCGAGCCACCTGGCGCCGGTCGGCGATCCGGACGCGCCGCTGCATCGGGAGATCAGCCCCGCCGGCACCCCGGTGGCCGGTGCGCATTACATCCATGAGTCCTACCGCGACGCCCACACCGAGAACATGGTGACGGTCGTCCTCGCCGATTACCGGGCTTTCGACACCCTTGGCGAGACCGTGGTGGTGTTCGCGGCGGGTGTCGGTGTGTTTCTCGTTCTGGCCCGCAGGAAGGCATGATCACCCACAGCAACATCAGCCCGATTCTGCGTTTCGCCTGCCGGTCCGCCGCACGGATCATCCAGGTCTTCGGGGTTTACGTGATTGTGCACGGGCACTACAGCCCGGGTGGTGGATTCCAGGGCGGCGCGCTGCTCGCCGCGGCGGTCTTCCTGCTGCGCATCGGCGAGGGGCGGGAGCACAGCCAGCGAGACATGCCCTCGCGGGTGACCCTCCTGCTCGGTTCGATCGGGGTGCTCGTCTATGGGGCGGTCGGGTTGCTGACGATCGCGACCGGGGGGCGTTTCCTCGACTATGACGCGGTGCCGCTGCCGGGGCTGAGCCTGGATGACCGGCACTACTGGGCGATCCTGGTGATCGAGTTGGCGGTGGGTCTGGCGGTGATGGCCATCCTCGTCGGCATCTTCGACCGACTTCTGCAAAGGTTCCACCATGACTGAATCCTTCTCGCAATACGGTGCCTACTGGATGTGCTTCCTCGTTCTCACGGTGGGCCTCTACGGCATGCTGATGAAGCGCGACTACGTCAAGAAGGTGATCGCGCTGTCGATCTTCCAGGCGGCGATCATCCTGTTTTTCGTGATCGCCGCCTACAAGGAGGGGGCCGGGGTGCCGATCTTCGACAAGGAGATCGGGGCGGAGACGGCCGCGGCCTACATCAACCCGCTGCCCCACACGCTGATGCTGACGGCGATCGTCGTCGGGGTCGCCACGGTAGGGATGGCGCTGGCGCTGCTGATCCGGATCCGGCGGGGGTTCGGCACGCTGGATGAGGACAAGCTGAAGGAGAAGATGAAATCATGAGTTCCCATCTTCCACTTCCGGTCCTGCTGACCTTTTTCGGAGCCGCCCTCTTCATGCCGCTGGCGGGTCTGGTGCACCGGCGCGCGCCGTGGGTGGTGGCGGTGGCGGGCAGCCTGCTGGCGGGAGGTTTCGCGTTGTTCGGCCTGCTGCACGTGGCCGGGCACGGGGAGGTGCGTTATTCCGTGGGCAACTGGGATCCGCCGTTCGGCATCGAACTCGTCGCCGATCCCTTGTCGGTCTTCATGCTGGTGGTGCTGGCGGTGATCGCGGCGGCGACCCTGATCCACTCGCGCGAGCCGGTGGAGCGCGAGGTGGCGGCACGGCCGGCGCTCTATTACGCGTCGGCATTGATCATGCTCGGTGGCTTCGCGGGGATCGTGAGCACCGGAGACCTCTTCAACCTGTATGTGTTTCTCGAAATCGCGGCCCTCGCGAGTTATGCCTTGCTCGGTGCGAACGGACCGCGCTCGGCGGTCGCCGCCTTCCGCTATCTCATCCTCGGCACCATCGGCGCCTCGTTCTATCTGATCGGCGTCGGCTTTATCTTCATCGAAACGGGATCGCTCAACATCGCCGATGTGAGGGCGATCATCGAGGTGGTGGGGTTGACCGTGCCGATCGGGGTCGGGGCGGCCTTCATGGTGGCCGGGATCGCGGTCAAGTTCGCGCTGGTGCCCTTCCACCAGTGGCTGCCCGACGCCTACACCGAGGCCCCCTCGTCGAGCACCGCGCTGGTCGCCCCGATCGGGACCAAGGTGGCGGCGTACGTGCTGATCCGCCTGATGCTGGATCTCTTCCCCGGCGAGCGGATCGAGTCCGCGCTGCACCTGCGCGAAATCCTCGGCGTGCTCGGTGCGATCGGGATCCTGTGGGGATCGATCATGGCCATTCCGCAGACCAACCTGAAACGCATGCTGGCCTACAGCAGTGTCGCGCAGGTCGGTTACATCGCCCTCGGAATCGGTCTCGGCACCGCCTACGGGCTGATCGGGGCGGTCCTCCACATCCTCAACCACGCCTGCATGAAGAGCTGCCTTTTCCTGGTGTCGAGCAATCTCGAGACGAAGGGGAGGGGCGTGAAGATCGGGGACTTCGACGCCTCGCTGCGGCGGGACATGCCGGTCAGCTCCGCGGCCTTCGCGGTGGCGGCGCTGTCGATGATCGGGCTGCCGCCCACCGCCGGATTCTTCAGCAAGTGGTACCTGCTGCTCGGCAGCTACGAGGAGGGGCGGTGGTTCTTCATCGCCACCATCATCGCCAGCAGCCTGCTCAACGCGGTGTACTTCTTTCGCATCCTCGAGCGGATGTATCTCGGGGGCGGCGACGAGCCTGCACGGCGGGAACGGACCCGTGGCGCGGCTTTGCTGGCGACTCCGGCGGCGGCGCTGGCCGTCGGCCTGCTGCTGCTCGGTTTCGGCAACGCCTACCTGGTGAGCGAGTTCATCTTTCCGATCGTGAGCGGACCCTGACACCATGCCAGCCGACCCTTCAACGACCTCGATCCTGCCGCTCGTCGCCATCCTGGTGTCGATGCTGGTGGTGCCGGCCATCCTGCTGAGCGGTCGCCGGCCGAACCTGCGCGAGGGCTGGACCTTCGCTGCGGCGGGCGTGAAATTCGTCTGCGTCCTTCTGCTGCTGCCCGCCGCGTTGCGCGGGGCGAGCACGAGCCTGACCTTGTTCGAGCTGGCGCCCGGGGTCGGTCTGTCGCTGGTGGCCGACCCGCTGGGCGTCTATTTCGCGCTGGTCGCCTCGGGGCTCTGGATCGTGACCTCGGTTTACTCGATCGGCTACATGCGCGGGCATGGCGAGAAGAAGCAGACGCGGTTCTTCGCCAGCTTCGCGCTGAGCCTGTCGGCCACGCTCGGCGTGGCCTTTGCCGGAAATCTCCTGACCTTCATCCTGTTCTACGAGCTGCTGACGCTGGCGACCTACCCGCTGGTGGTCCACAAGGAGAGCCCGCAGGCGCTGCGATCGGCGCGGATGTATCTGGCCTACGCCCTGACGGCCGGGTTGCTGCTGGTGGTGGCGGCCGGGTGGATCTTCGCGCGCACCGGCACGCTCGACTTCGCGCCGGGGGGGATCATTGCCGAAGGGGTGTTCAGCGATGGCGAGCTGAAGGTGCTCTTCATGCTGCTGATCACGGGCGTGGGCGTGAAGGCGGGGATCATGCCACTGCACAGCTGGCTGCCGGCGGCGATGGTTGCGCCGACCCCGGTGAGCGCCCTGCTGCACGCGGTGGCAGTGGTGAAATCCGGGGCCTTCGGGATACTTCGGGTGGTGGGCTTCATCTTCGGCCCGGCGCTGATGAGCGGGCAGGGCCTCGACGTGATCCTGGCCGGCTTCGCGGGGGCGACCATCCTGCTCGCCTCCATCATCGCGTTGCGGCAGGACAACCTCAAGAAGCGGCTGGCCTACTCGACCATCGGCCACCTTTCCTACATCGCGCTCGGGGCGGCGCTGCTGGCGCCCGGGGCCCTGACCGGGAGCATCCTCCACCTTTCCGCGCACGCGGTGATGAAGATCACGCTGTTCTTCTGCGCCGGGGCGATTCAGGTCCACGCCCACCGCAGCGAGATCAGCTCGTTCAATGGCCTCGGCCGGGCGATGCCCTGGACCTTCGGCGCCTTCGCGATCGGCTCGCTCGGGCTCGCCGGTATTCCTCCGGTCAACGGCTTCATCAGCAAATGGTGGCTTTGCCTCGGCAGCCTCGAGTCCGGCCGCGACATTGCGCTGGGTGTGTTCCTGCTCAGCGGACTGCTGAACGCGGCCTACTTCTTCCCCATCGTCATCCGCGCCTTCTTCCTGCCGCCCGATGCGGCGGGCGACGCCCACCCGGTGCGCGGCGAGGCCTCGCCGTGGATGGTGGCGCCCTTGTGCGTGACCGCCACGCTGGCCGTCGTCTTCGGCCTGTTCCCGGATTTCCCGTTGCCGTTCTTCGAACTCGCGAAGGGGATCGTGCAATCGATCGTCGCCGGATCGTCGCCGTCGCCCGCAGGCTGAATTCCTTTCACCATGAAACCGCTTCACTGGATCCTGCTCGCCCTGCCCACCCTCGGTGCCCTGGCCCTGCAACTGTTCGGGCCGGAGCATCCCTATCCGAAACCGTGGGACAAGATCCCGTTGTTCTACGCCGCGTTCGGCTTCGTCGGTTGCGTGCTGATCATCATCGTCTCGAAGGCCCTCGGGAAGGCCTTCCTGCAGAAACCGGAGGACTACTATGACCGGGATCGCTGAGCTGCCTCCGGCCCTCTGGATGGCCCTCGCGGCGGTGCTCATGGTGGTGCTGCCGAAGGCCGCGCGCGCGGGCGTCGCTGTGGTGGTGCCGCTGGTCGCGCTCGCTCTGCTGACCCGGCTGGAGCCGGGAACCTATCTCACGGCGGGACTGGCCGGATTCGAGTTGGTGCTCTTCGAGGTGACGAAGCTGAACTTCGTCTTCGGCGTGATCTTCCTGCTGATCTCGGCGGTGGCCGCGATCTACGCGTGGCATCTCGACGACCGGACCCAGCAGGTCGCGGCGCTGCTCTATGGCGCCGGGGCGGTCGGCGTGACCTTCGCCGGCGATTTCCTGAGCCTGTTGATTTTCTGGGAACTGATGGCGGTGGCTTCGGCGTGGTTGGTTTTCGCAAGAAAGACCGACGACAGCGTGCGCGCCGGGTTCCGCTACCTGATGGTCCACTTCGCCGGCGGCTCGCTGCTGCTCGGCGGCATCATCCTCCACCACGCGCAGACCGGCAGCCTGGAACTCACCGCGCTGTCCCCGGAGCAGGGTCTCCCGGCCTGGCTGATCCTGCTCGGCGTGGCGGTGAACGTGGCCCTGCCGCCGCTGCACGCGTGGCTGCCGGACGCCTACCCGCGGGCGACCGTCACCGGCGCGATCTTCATGAGCGCGCTGACGACCAAGTCGGCGGTCTACGTCCTGCTGGTGCTTTTCGCCGGCTGGGATTTGCTGATCTACGCCGGGGTCGCGATGGCGCTCTACGGGGTCGTCTATGCGGTGCTGGCCAACGACATCCGGCAGATCCTCGCCTACCACATCATCAGCCAGGTCGGCTACATGGTCGCCGGGGTGGGCATCGGCACGGCGCTTTCGATGAATGGCGCGGCCGCCCACGCCTACAGCCACATCCTTTACAAGGCGCTGCTTTTCATGGGCGCCGGGGCGGTGATCCAGGCCACGGGCAAGAGCAAGCTGACCGAACTCGGCGGCCTGGCACGGCGGATGAAGTGGGTGCTGGTGCTGTTCATGATCGGGGCCTTCTCGATCTCCGGCTTTCCGCTGTTCAACGGCTTCATCAGCAAGTCGATGATCGTCTCGGCGGCGGGCAAGGCGCACCTCGACGGAGTGATGCTGCTGTTGCTGCTGGCCTCGGTCGGAACCTTCCTCCACACCGGCCTGAAAATTCCGGTGTTCACCTTCTGGGGTCAGGACCGCAAGCTCGAGACCCGGCCGATCCCGCGCAACATGTACGTGGCGATGGGGATCCTGGCGTTTCTCTGCACGCTCTACGGCGTTGCGCCCGGCCTGTTGTACTCGATGCTGCCCTTCGAGGCGGAGTATCATCCCTACACGGCCTATCACCTGGTCGAGACCGTGCCGCTGCTGACCTTCACCTTCATCGGCTTCTGGGTGCTGCGCGAGAAGCTGGCCGGCGAGCCCTACCTGGCGGTCGATACCGACTGGTTCTACCGCCGCTCCGCGCCGTGGGCGGACCGGTTGCTGGTCGGCCCGGTGAATGCCTGCTTCGCCGCCGGCGCGGCGTTGCGGGGACGCGTCGTGGCCTTTGTCGAGCGGATCTGGGGCAATCCCCGGGCGTGGTTCCGGCCGGGGCGGGGGGCGTCGGAGACCTTCGATCCCGATGCCGAGCGCAAGCCGCTGGCCTGGAGTCTTGCGGCCATCCTGTTCTTCAGCGTGGTGCTGAGCCTGCTGTTGTATTTCGGCAGGTAGCCGGGGCGAGTTTCAGTCGCGGCCCATCAGCTTCGCCACATGCTTGGCGAGCAGGTCGGCCTCGAGGTTGACGCGCTGGCCGGGCTGTCGGGCGTGGAGGTTGGTCTGCTCGAAGGTGTGCGGGATGATCCAGAAGCGGGCGAGGGTGCCGTCGATCTCGGCGATGGTCAGCGAAATGCCGTCCACCGCCAGCGAACCCTTGTCGATGCACAGCGGCGCGAGGTTTTCCGGCAGCCGGACATCGAGCACGTGATCCTGGCCGTGGGGCCCGAGTTGTTCGACGGTGCCGGTGGCGTCGACGTGGCCCTGGACGAAGTGGCCGCCGAGCCGGTCTCCGGCCCGCAGTGCGCGCTCGAGATTCACCGGCGAGCCTTCGGCGAGGTCGCCGAGCGAGGTGACGTCGAGGGTCTGCATGAGGACGTCGAAATCCGCGCCGACCGGATCGACGGCGACGGCGGTGAGGCAGCAGCCGTTGACGGCGACCGAATCGCCGAGCGTGAGTTCGGAGGCGAAGGGGATGGCGAGCGAGAGGCGGGCCTGGTCGCCGCGCCGCTCGAGCGAGCGCACCCGGCCGCAGGCTTCGACGAGTCCGGTGAACATGACGATTTACGGTTCTGAGATGAATGGAATGAGTGGTTCGCCGGTCGGATTCCGGGGAGGAAACCCCACCTGGACGGCGGGCCGCCGGTCCGGATCACCGAGGCGACGGCGACACGGCCGGAGTGTGCTTGGTGCGCGGGCGTGGGGGCAAGGGAAAGCCGCGGCAGGAAGGAGGTTTCGGGCTTGGGTCGGTCGCGATGAGCCCGTACGGTCCCAGCAATGACTCGTTGGTTGCTCTTGTTGCTGCCGGTGGCCCTGCTTGCGGCCTGCGGCACCGGCGACCAGCGGGCGGTGGTCGACGAACTGCCGTCGAATCCCTTTTCCCCCGATGCCATCCCGGCCGCCCTGCGCGGGGGAGGGACACCGATCGAGCCGGGACGGGGACTCCAAGAGCTTCAGAACGACGCCGGGACGGTGATGAATCCCGACGAGATCGTTTACACCGATCCGGATGCCGAGAATCCTGAGGACGTCGTGCCGGAGTTGCGCGAGCTGCTCGAGGCGCGGCGCGAGGACGGACCGTGGGGGCGCAGCATCACCCAGGTCTTCCGCGAGGCGCGCAAGCAGGACCGGCCGGTGCTGATCTGGTTCAACGACTCGGGCAATCCGATGTCGAGCCGTGCCATCAGCGAGGACCTCTTCGGGCGGCAGGATTTCGAGACCTGGGCGGGCGAGACTTTCGTCCGGCTGCAGGTCGATGCCGAGGTGGGCAGCAAGCTCGACGACGAGGGCGCGAGGAAGGCCGACTTCGTCGACAACCTGAAGAAGCACTTCAAGGTGATGGGATATCCGACACTGCTCGTGCTGACGCCCTCCGGGGAAGTGATCGGCCGCTATCGTGGCTACAAGCGCGGCCAGTGGGAATACAAGTGGGCCCAGCTGCGGCAGGGCGCCTTTCTTGCCGAGAAGTCCCACAAGGATTGGAAAAAGAAGATGGAGCGCAAGGGCTACCGGACCTGGTCGGACCCGCTCGGCCGCAAGTTCTTCGCCAAGCTGATCGCCTATCGCGACGGGGAGGTGATCCTGATGGAGCCGGACGGAACCCGGGCCCGCACCCGCGAGCACCGGCTGTCGGTGGAGGATCAGGACTGGATCGCCGCCGAGAAGCGCAAGCGGGGGATCGAGTAGCAGGAAGGGACCGCGCGACGCTGTCGCGCATTGAACGCTTGGAGGAGCGGTTGGCTGGCTGATGTTGGTCGATTTTTTGGGGCTGTGGTTTCCCGTGTCCGGGGGCGGGTGGCGGTTCGCGACGACCTGGGCTCCGAGAGGCGCGACAGCGTCGCGCGGTCCCTCCGATCTTGCAGGAAAGTCTCGCCCCGGCGTTGACCGCGGTGGCCATCGGTCGGAATACTCCGCCCGCGAATCACTCACAGGATCATGGAAGACGTCATCATCATCGGAACCGGCTGTGCCGGCTACACCGCCGCCATCTACACCGCTCGGGCCAATCTCGAGCCCCTCATGCTCACCGGCACCCAGCCGGGCGGCCAATTGACGACGACCACCGAGGTGGAGAACTTCCCGGGCTTTCCCGAGGGGGTCATGGGGCCCGACCTGATGGCCAGCATGCAGAAGCAGGCCGAGAAGTTCGGAACGCGGATCGAGTTTGCCAACGTCGAGAGCGTCGTGAAGACCGATGCTGGCCACTTCGAAGTCAAGGCGGGCGACAAGACGCTGGAGAGCAGGACCGTGATCGTGGCGACCGGAGCCGCACCCCGTCACCTCGGGATCGAGGGCGAGGAGAAGCTCATCGGCCACGGCCTGACGTCCTGCGCGACCTGCGATGGTGCCTTCTACCGCGACGTGCCGGTGTGCGTGATTGGCGGTGGCGACAGCGCCTGCGAGGAAGCCGGGTTCCTGACTCGTTTCGCGAGCAAGGTCTACCTGATCCATCGCCGTGACGAATTGCGGGCCTCGAAGATCATGGCCGAGCGGGCGCTGGCCAACGACAAGATCGAGCCGGTGTGGAACTCGGTGGTCACCGATTACCTGACCGACGACGAGGGCGAGATGCGGGCGGTGAAATTGAAGAGCACGGTCGATGACAGCGAGAGCGAACTGGAAGTGAAGTGCGTGTTCGTGGCGATCGGCCACGTGCCGAACAGCAGCTTTCTGGGCGATCTGGTGGACACCGACGAGAACGGCTACATCCTCCAGAATCCGGGGCGCACGGCGACCAAGACAAAAGGTCTTTTCGCCGCCGGCGACGTGGCGGACCACTACTACCGCCAGGCGATCACCGCGGCAGGCCAGGGTTGTGCCGCGGCGCTCGAGGCCGAGCGCTACATCACGGACGCGGAAGGTTGAGGTGCCTTTTTTGCCGCTTGCCCCGGCGGGGGTCCTTGGTCAAACATCCGCCACCCCAAGGGCGGCTTGGCGGAATTGGTAGACGCGCTCGACTCAAAATCGAGTTCCTTTGGAGTGTGGGTTCGAGTCCCACAGCCGCTATTTTCCCCAGACATCCAGCATGGAGGCGACGCGGACCATCGGCATCATCGCGGGCAACGGCGCCTATCCGAAGGTGTTCATCGAAGCGGCGCGCCGCGAGGCACCCGAAGCGCGCCTGGTGATGGCCGCCTTCGAGGGCGAGACCCGGCCGGAGGTCGCGGAAATGGTCGACGACGTCGAGTGGATGCGGGTCGGCCAGCTGGGAAAACCGATCCGTTACCTGCGCAGGCAGGGTGCGAAGGAGGCCGTGATGGTCGGTCAGATCGCGCCGAAGAACCTCTTCGATCTCCGCCCGGATCTTCGCACGCTGAAGTTGCTGGCACGGGTCAAGGAGCGCAACGCCGAGACCTTGTTCGGCGGCATCGCCGAGGAGATGGCGCAGGATGGCATCGAGTTGCTCCCGGCAACGACCTTCCTCGAGGATCTGCTGCCCGGGCCGGGCCATGTGTTCGGACCTCCCTTCAAGGACCGGCAACTGGACGACGCGGCCTTCGGATACCGGATCGCCAAGGAATCGAGCCGGCTGGACATCGGGCAGACGGTGCTCGTGCGGCACGGCACGGTGCTGGCGGTCGAGGCTTTCGAAGGAACCAACGCCTGCATCCGCCGCGGCGGGGAACTCGGCCGTGGCAAGAACGTGATGCTGGTGAAGGTCTCGAAGCCGGATCAGGATTTCCGCTTCGATGTGCCGGTGGTCGGGCCGCAGACGATCGAAACCTGTGCCGAGGCGGGTGTCGGGGCGATTGCGGTCGAGGCACGGCGCACGCTGTTGATCGAGCGCGACGAGGTCGAGCGCCTGTGCCGGGAGAAGGGAATCGGTCTGCACGCGGTCGGCGAATGAAGGTGAAGACCCGGAGGGCCGAGGAACTGGCCGACTGTCTGGAAGAGTTGGCCGCGTTGAGGATCGCGGTTTTCCGGGAGTGGCCGTATCTTTATGAGGGAACGCTTGAATACGAGCGTGGCTACCTGGCGACCTATCTCGGGAATCCACGGGCCCGGATCGTGACGGCGGAGGAGGGCGGGCGGCTGGTCGGCATCTCGACCTGCCTGCCGCTGGCCGACGAGCTGGAGGAATTCCGGCGGCCGCTGGAGGAGGCGGGTTTTGAGACGGCCGAGGGTTTCTATTTCGGCGAATCGATCCTGCTGCCTGAATATCGCGGCCGGGGCATCGGGCGGCAGTTCATGGAGGCGCGGCTCGAGGCGGCACGGGCGCACGGGGGGATCGGGTTCTGTTGTTTCTGCGCGGTGAGGCGGGATGGAGACGATCCGCGACGACCGGAGGGATATCGTCCGCTCGATCCGTTCTGGCGCAAGATGGGCTTCGAGCCGCTGGACGGGGTGACGGCGGTCTTCGACTGGCGGGAGGCGGGCGACGTCGAAGAGACACCGCACGTGATGGATTTCTGGGTGTGGCGCGAAGTTGGACTTTGCGAGTGATCCACGGTGGCTCCAGCCCCGTGGGGCGCCGAAGCCGGAGCTTCGGCAATCAGCTCGCAAAGCCGGAGCTTTGCGCCACCTAACCGCCGAAGGCGTTGGCAGGCACGCCCTGGACGCCGAGATCGCGGATGACGAGGAGGCGGCCGGCGTGTTCTTCGACCTCGGTCTTGTGAATACCGGTCGTGACGTAGAGGTCGGCCAGGTCGGGGCCACCGAAGGCGCAGGCGGTGGTTTCGAGGCAGGGGAGTTCCACCCGGCGCAGCTCGGTGCCGGTGGTAGGGTCGTAGCACACCACGCAGGCACCGTGGCAGAAGGCAATCCACAGATTCCCGTCGGCATCAATCGTCATGCCATCGGGAGAGGCGTCGATGGCCCCGGTCGAGAAGGCGGTGCGGAGATTCGTCAGGTGTCCTTCCGCGTAGTCGAAGGCGAGGACCTCGCGGCGCGGCGTGTCGATGTAGTAGCAGGTCGCACCCTCCGCGCTCCAGGCGATGCCGTTGGAGTTGGTGACCGGGCCGAAGACCTCGTGGATCGAATGGTCGGGATCGAGCCGGTAGAGCCGGGCGTCGCCGGTCTTCTTCGCCAGGCTGATCGTGCCGGCGAAAAACCGTCCGTCGGGCGAGCACTTGCCGTCGTTGAAGCGGTTGTCGGTCTTGTCCGGCTCCGGGTCGCCGAGGGGTTGCAGACTGCCGTCGCCTTCGTCGAGAAGATGGAAGCCGCTGTCACCGGCAATGACCAGGCCGCCCGACTCACGGGGCACGACCGTGCCGACGCGCTCACCCGTTTCCCACTGGACCTCCTCGCCGCTTTCCGGGGTGTGGCGGATCACGCGGCGGCCCTCGATGTCGACGTAGTAGAGCGAGTTCTTCCACCAGATGGGGCCCTCGCCCCACTGGCTCCTGATGGTTCCGACAGGTTCGATGATCATGACTCTTCGGGAGGAAGGTGGGGTTCGAAGCGCATGGCGCGTTCATGTTCGCCAGCCTTGGCGGTGCGCCTCGCCCGGCGCTGGAAGTATTCCTGCGCCCGGAAGATCTTACCGCCCTTGTCCGGGGTGATCCGCTCGGAGGTGCCGTCGGACCGGATGCGCCAGGCCTGCTGGTTGTCGCGGAAGAAGGTTTCGAGGATCTTCAACAGGCGCGACTTCAGGCGGTTCTCCTCGACGGGAACCATGAGTTCGACACGGCGGTCGAGGTTGCGGCCCATCCAGTCGGCCGAGGAGATGAACATCTGCGCGTCGCCGCCCTGATGGAAATAGAAGATCCGCGAGTGCTCGAGGTAGCGGTCGATGATGGAGACGACCTCGATGTTCCTCGCCCGCTTCGAGTTGCCGGTCTTGAGGCAGCAGATGCCCCGGACATTCAGCTTGATCTGCACGCCGGCCCTCGAGGCGTCGTAGAGGGCGGCGATGACCTGGGGGTCCTGCAGGGAGTTGACCTTGGCCAGGATCCGGGCCGGTTCGCCCTGGCGGGCCCGCTCCGCCTCGTCCGCGATCAGCGACAGCAGGCGCGGCTTCATGGCGGTGGGCGCCGGCACGATGCGCTGGAAGCGCAGCAGCTTCGAGCGCCCGGTCACCGCATTGAAGAAAAGCGATGCGTCCGATCCGTACTCGGGCCGGCAGGTGAGCAGGGAGATGTCGGTGTAGAGCCGGGCGGTGGACTCGTTGTAGTTGCCGGTGCCGAGGTGGACGTAGCGGCGCAGGATGCCGGCCTCGCGGCGGACGATCATGCAGATCTTGGCATGGGTCTTGAGTCCCTTCACGCCGTAAACGATGTGCGCTCCGGCACGCTGCAGTTCCTCGGCGCGGTCGAGGTTCCGGGCTTCGTCGAAACGCGCCTTGAGTTCGACCAGCACGGTCACCTGCTTGCCGATGGCGGCGGCGCGGATCAGGGCATCGATGATGCGGGAATTCTTCGCGGTGCGGTAGAGGACCTGCTTGACCGACAGCACGTCGGGGTCGCGGGCCGCTTCATCGAGCATCCGCAGCACCGGCTCGAAGCTTTCGTAGGGGTGGTGAAGCAGGATGTCGCGCTGGGCGATCGCATCGAAGACCGGTTCGGCCGGAGAAATGTCGGGCGAGGGCTGGGGACTCCAGTCGCGGTCGCGGAGGTGGTCGAAGCCGCTGAGGAAGGCCATTTCCATGAAGGAGGCGAGACCCAGCGGGCCATGGATGCGGTAGACCTCGCCCGGCCCGGCCTGGCAGACCTCGCGGATGACTCCGGCGAGATCGCGGGAAATCGGAACGGGCAGCTCGAGCCGGACGGTGTCGGCGATCTTGCGGGCGGCGAGCACGTCCTCCATCTCGCCGGCAAGGTCGATGGCGTCTTCCTCCTGCACGGCGATGTCGCCGTTTCGCGTGACGCGGAAGCAGCCGGTCGAGACGACCTTTTCGCCGGGGAAAAGCGAGCCGAGATGGGCCGCAACAAGGTCCTCGATCAGCACGAAGGCGTTGTCGACCCCGGGGACGTCCACGGCGATCCGGCGACCGAGGCTTTCGGGCAGGGGGACGAGCGCATGACGGGTCGAGTCGCTGTCCTCGTCCCGCAGCTTGCAGGCCAGGGTGAGTTGCAGTCCGGGGACATGGGGTGGGTCGCCCCCGGGATCGATCGCCAGCGGCGTGAGCAGCGGGCCCACCGAGGCGTGGAAGTAGGTCGCCAGCTGGTCGGTCTGGGCCGGCTCGAGCTGGGCGATGCGCATCATCCGGATCCCCTCCTTCTCGAGCGCCGGCAGGAGATCCTCCGACAGCAGTTGATACTGGTCCGAGATCATCCGCTGGACCCTGCGGCGGATGGCCTGGATCTGCTGGAGAGGGGTGAGGCCGGAGGGATCGGGCCGGGTGCGGCCGCTGCGGCGCATCAGCATCAGGCCGCCGACCCGCACCTGGAAGAACTCGTCGAGGTTGGAGGCGGTGATCGCGAGGAACTTGAGCCTCTCGAGCAGCGGCAGATCGGCACGCTGGCCTTCGGAGAGCACCCGCTGGTTGAACTCCAGCCAGGACAACTCGCGGTTCACGTAAGGCAGTTTCATGAGCAGTGCGAAAAAGGAAGGGAAGGCGGTCTGCGGAGCATTTGGAACTTGGAACTTCTCACTTGGAACTTCGACTAAGCCGGATCGGCAATCACGACTTCGAGCCCGAAGACCTGCTCGAAGAGGTCGCCCTTCGACTCCATGGCCAGGCGTTCGACCGCGACGTCGCTGACGCCGGGGAGCACCAGGTGGAGGCGGTGGCGGTGGCGGCGTGTTTCGATGTCGTGGACGCGCTGGTTGTGGGTGCGCTCGAGGGCGTCGGCCACCCGCAGGATGGCGGCGAGCTTGGAGACGAGGATGCGGTCGGCCGGCGCGAGCTCGCGGTAAGCCGGGTGGTCGAGACGCGGACCGGAATGCCGGTGGTAGCGGGCGACGAGCGCGATCACGGTGACGTCGCGCCGGTCGAGCCCGAAGATCTCGCTGTTGAGGATGATGTATTCGGAGTGCTTGTGGTGGGCGCGCGGGCTGATGAAGGTGCCGACCTCGTGGAGAATCGCCGCGACCTCGAGCAGCAGCCGGTCGTGCGGGCTGAGCCGGTGGAGGTCGGTGAGCTGGTCGAAGAGATGCAGGGAGATCCGCGAGACGTGTTCGCCGTGATTGGCGTCGGACAGGAAGCGCGAGGCCAGGATGCGCGCCGAGCGCAGCACCTCGCGGTCGAGGGAGTCGGTCAGCTGGTTGGAGACGAGGATGTCCTGCAACAATCCCTGCTCGTAGTCGCTGGCGGGGATGTGCAGGTCCTCGACGCCTAGGGCTTCGGCGATGGCGAGATTGGTCTCGATGGCCGGGACGAGCGCCTCGGCCGACTGGTAGTCGGTCTGGAAATGCTGGACGAGTTCGAGATCGCTCATTTCCGCGGCGGTGCCGGAAACCCGCCGCAGTGTCTTGGGGCTGCACGATCCCGAGCGGTCGGTGAGGAAATGCCGCACCTGCTGGAGTTCATAGCCGATCATGACCAGGGTGGAGACCTTGACGTCGTGGTAGTCGAACCGGAGCTGGGCGAGGTTGCCCGAGGCGTTTTCGCGGATCACGCGGAGCATCGCCTCGCCGCCGTTGTGGGAGCCCTCGATGGCCTCGCGGGTGCGGTGGGCACCGAGCCGGTAGCTGGTGTAGCGGCGGATGGCTCCATCCTCGAAAAGCAGGGCGCGGGTGTTGCCGGGGCCGACGTGAAGGACCATCGCGCTCTTGCGCTTCATCGGGGGGGTGTCGAGCAGCCGGCGGCGGGTCTTCAGGTAGATCAGGCGGGTCATTTCGCCGTCGTCGATCGGATTGATCTCGAGTCCGCAGGCGATCCTCACCCGGTTGAGGAAACGCTCGTGGTTGTCGGCCTCGACGAGGATGTTGGTCGCGACCGCCCTCGACTCGAGGTCGATTCTCGCCCCGTACTCGCGGGCGGTGGAGACGAAGCCGTTGAGGATCTCGACGATTCGCTCGGTCGTCTCGCGGCCGATGCTGCCGTGGCGGAAGATGTCGCGGGCCAGCGGAGCGGGTTGCTCGAGGAAATCGACCGGGGTGTAGCGGCCGTCCTCGCCCTTCTGCGCCACCAGCATCGACACCGAACTCGCGCCGATGTGCACCGCGGTGACCGGCGCGACGGCGGAAATCGGGGTGTCGTCCGGGCAGCTCATCGGCTGCTAGGTTGCCGAACCGGACGGGCCATGCAACGCCGAATGTGTGACACTGGAAATTGGATCACTTGAAGCTTTTCAAGCGGTGAAGGGAACGAAAGCATGCCAATGATGAAGTTGCTTGGAGACCCGTGTGAACGCTACATCGTGCCCGAGGGTGCCAAGGTGAAGCTCCGTGAGAAGGAAGCCGACGACCTGTCCCTCTGCCCGGATGGCGGCAAGAGCTCGACCCAGGCGCTTTTCGACGAACTCCGCGACGAGATCCAGCAGCTCCAGAAGGTCCTCTATGCCCAGGGCAAGCACCGGGTGCTGGTCATCATCCAGGCGATGGACACGGGCGGCAAGGACGGCTGTGTGAAGCACGTCTTCTCGCGGGTCGACCCGCAGGGCATCCACGTGCGGAGCTTCAAGAAGCCGAGCGAGAACGAGCTTGCCCACGACTTCCTGTGGCGGATCCACCGCCACGTGCCGCGGGATGGCGAGATCATGATCTTCAACCGCAGCCACTACGAGGACATCATCGCGGTGCGGGTGAAGAAGCTGATGCCGGAAAAGGTCTGGCAGCAGCGCTACCGCCACATTGTCGAGTTCGAGCGGATGCTGGCGGAGGAGGGCACCACCATCTTGAAGTTGTTCCTCCACATCTCGAAGGACGAGCAGAAGGACCGGCTCCAGAAGCGCCTCGACAACCCGGCCAAGCACTGGAAGTTCAACCCGGACGACCTGGCGGACCGCAAGCGGTGGGATGAGTTCCAGCAGGCCTACGAGGATCTGATCGAGCGGACCAGCAAGCCCTGGGCACCGTGGTATGTGATCCCGGCGGACCGCAAATGGTACCGCAACCTGTGCGTCGCGCGGCTGTTCGCCAATACGCTGGAGAGGCTCGACCTGAAGTTCCCGGACATCGACTTTGATCCGGACAAGATTGTCATCGGGGATTGAAGCGGGGTTGACAGACCCATTTCGAAGCGGTCAAACAGGGCCATGGGTGCTTGGGACACGACTTCTTTCGCGAATGATTCCGCCAGCGACTGGCTGGCCGAGCTCGTCGAAAGTGGATCGATCGACATGGTCGACGAGGCAATCGATGCGGTGCTCGGCGGCGAGGGCGAACTCGAGGCCTCGGTGGCCGAGGAGGGAATTGCCGCGGCCGAGGTGACGGCATGGCTCTACGGCCGGCCCAGCAAGGGAGCAGACGATGCCGAGGGGTTGGAAAACTGGATCGACGATCAGGAGCTCGATGACGACGACGGGCGTCTGAGACGGGCCCGCAAGGTGGTGGATCGGGTTTTCAACCGTCCCAGCGAACTCAGGGAGACCTGGGAGGAAGCCGGCGAGATCGAGGACTGGCGCAAGAGCCTGACCGAGCTGAAGGACCGGTTGAAGGAGGTGGAGTGAGGGTGGCGGGTTTGCAGCTCGCGGTCCGTCCGAGACTCATAGGTTCCTGAGCAATTCGATCGCCTCGCGCAGCTTGGCGGCCGGCTTGGTTTGTTTGAGCCTCGGGAAACGACGACCTTCCAGCATGATGTAGTCGCCGTTGCGCTGGAGCATCAGGCGCTGGCCCTTGATCTCGATCGATTCGACCCCGCGCCCGGCACCGAGAAGCCGGAGGCGGGTGACGTCGAGAAGCTGGCGAGCCTCGTCGGGCAGGCGTCCGAAACGGTCGGCCCAGCGGGCGGAGAGCCGGTTGAGTTCCTCCTCGTCGAGGCACTCGGCCATTTCGCGGTAGGCGCTGACGCGCAGGCGGGTCTCCGTGAGCCAGCTGTGGGGCAGGTAGGCCGGGAGCATTTCCACATCGGCGGAGCCGCGCTGGAATTCGGCCTGGGAGAAGGCGATGAAATCACTGCGGAAGGCGGTGTCGACGGCACCGGTGGAATCCCGGCCCTGGAGCCGGTCGATCGATTGACGCAGGAGCTGGCAGTAGAGGCCGAAGCCGACCGCCGCGATCTGGCCGGACTGCTTGGTGCCGAGCAGGTTGCCGGCGCCGCGGATCTCGAGGTCGCGCATCGCGATCTTGAAGCCGGAGCCGAGCGCGGTGTACTGCTTGATCGCGTGGATGCGCTTGCGGGCGTCGCCCTGGGTGACCAGCTCGCGGGGCAGCAGCAGGATGGCGTAGGCCTGCTCGCCGGCGCGTCCGACCCGGCCGCGAAGCTGATAGAGGTCGGCCAGCCCGAAACGGTCGGCGCGATCGATGAGGATGGTGTTGGCGTTGGGGATGTCGATGCCGGTCTCGATGATGGTGGTCGCCAGCAGGATGTCGGCCTCGCCGCGGACGAAGGAGCGCATCACCACCTCCAGCTCGTCTTTCTCCATCTGGCCGTGGCCGACGAGGATGCGGGCCTCGGGGAGAAGTTCGGCGAGCTTGCGCCGCATCAGGTCGATCGACTTCACCCGGTTGTGGAGGAAGAAGACCTGGCCGTCGCGCCGGAGTTCGCGGCGGACGGCCTCGCGGATCAGGCGCTCGTCGTAGGGCGTGACCGTGGTGTGGACCGGGATCCGGTTCGGCGGCGGGGTGTCGATGGTCGACATGTCGCGCGCCCCCATCAGCGCCATGTAGAGCGTGCGGGGAATCGGCGTGGCGGAAAGGGTGAGCACGTCGATCTGCCGGAACAGGTCCTTGAAGCGTTCCTTGTGCTTCACGCCGAAGCGTTGCTCCTCATCGACCACGACCAGGCCGAGGTCCTTGAAGTGGATGTCGGCGGAAAGCAGGCGGTGGGTGCCGATGACGATGTCCACGGAGCCGTCGCCGACGCCGCGAATGGTCTCCCGCGATTCGGCGGGCGAGCGGAAGCGGTTGAGGAGGTCGATCCGGATCGGGTAGTCGCTCATCCGCTCGCGGAAGGTTCGCCAGTGCTGCTCGGCGAGGACGGTGGTCGGGCACAGCAGCGCCACCTGTTTGCCGCCGGTGACGGCCTTGAAGGCGGCGCGGATCGCGACCTCGGTCTTGCCGAAGCCGACATCACCGCAGATCAGCCGGTCCATGGCCCGCGGCGATTCCATGTCGCGCTTGGTTTCCTCGATCGCCCGGCGCTGGTCGGGGGTCTCGGTGAAATGGAAGGAGTTTTCAAACTCCCACATCCAGCGGCTGTCCGGTGGATGGGCGAAGCCCGCGGCCGCCTCCCGCTCGGCCTGGATGCGCAGCAGGCGGGCGGCGTAGTCCATGATCGCCGTTTCCGCCCCCTTGCGGGTGTTGCGCCAGCCGGTGCCCCCGAGCTTCGAGAGCTGGGGTGCCCGGCCGCCGATGCCGACGTAGCGGCTGACCAGGTGGCTCTGGTCGACCGGCACCGAGAGCAGGGCGCCATCGCGGTACTCGATGGTGATTTCCTCCTCGCCGTCGGGGATGCCGAGGAAACGACCGACACCATACTCGCTGTGCACGACCAGATCGCCTTCGGAGATTTCGTCGAGCGAGGCGCGGGCGCTGGTGACCCGGCGGGTGTCGCCGCGCGAGCCGCTGAGCATGCCCGGGGTTCGGTAGCGGCCGAAGATCTCGCTGGAGGAAAGCAGGGCGATCTTCGCGGCCGGAACCGTGAAGCTCTCCATCAGCTCGCCGCGGAGGAACTCCGGTGCGAATCCGAGATCGTCGGGAACCAGTTCCTCGAAGCGTTCCTGCTCGCCGCGATTGGAGAACACGATGCCGACCTTCCAATCCTCGCGGTGCCATTCGGCGAGTTGCTTGAAGAATCGCTCCCGAAGCGCATCCTCGAGCACGAAGTCCCCGGCCTCGAAGGCACCGAGGGGCTTGCTGAAGCAGGCGGTGGAGAAATCTTCCTCGGCCTCCGGATCCGCGGAGCCCTCGATGATGGCGAGATCATGGCGAACCGCGCTTTCCCCGAGCACGATCACCCGGTCATCCGGTCGCCGGTAGGCCTCGACCGTGCAATCGTTGTCGACCTCGCCGAGCAGGAGTTCGGCCTTGCCCAGCTTCCGAACCGAGGTCTGCGAGTCGATCTCGAATTCGCGGATCGACTCGATCTCGGTGTCGAAAAATTCGAGTCGCAGCGGGCAGCCGCTCTGCCACGGAAACACATCGAGGATGCCGCCTCTCACCGCGAACTGCCCGCGGTCCTGGACGAGGACGCATTTCTCGTAGCCTTGGTCGGAGAGGATGTCGGTGAGGGTCGCGGGGTCGTGCTGCTCGCCCGGACTCAGGATCAAGCGGCGCTGCCGCAGCTTGTCCGGATCCGGCGCGGGTGACGCGAAGACGCCCGGCGAGGCGAGCATCAGGAAATTTTCGGCGCGGGAGGCGCGGTTGAGCAGCTCGAGACGAGCCGCTTCGCCCTCCGGGTCGCCGAGTTCGGTCTCGCTGATCTCAAGCGACGGATCGGGCAGGATGGAGGCATTCATCCGCCACAGTGCAAGCTCCGCGGCGAGGCGCTCGCGGTGCTTGGGGGAGGGCACCAGCAACCAGGTCCGACCCCTCGGTTCGGCGTGGCGGACCAGGGCGATCAGCCACGCCTCGGCAGCAGGTTCGACGTGATCGAACACGATGGTGCCGTCGCCTTTGACCATTTGGTCCAGGCGTTTGCGGAACTCGGGAACCCCGGCCGCGCGGGCCAGCCAGAGATCCGTGGGACGCGCCGTCGCGGGCACGGCGGCACCTTGGGATGCCTGCGGCAAAAGGCAAGGGGGGATGGGATTGGTCTGAAAGTCGAAGGTCCGAAGGTCAAAAGTCCGAAGTGGCGAGCGGCGTGATTGGATCATCGACGGCTGAATTGGAGGACGTTCGACCTTGGGCCTTCAGGCCTTTGACGCTTTCCCTGCGGGCATCGTCGAGCCTGGGAAGCGCCTTGCGGGCGTTTCGGACGGACTTGGATTGAACAAACCCGCGCGATAAGGCGTCGGAATCCTTGCTTCCCCTCGGTGGGGAAGATGTTACGGTTTCCCAAATGAAGGCGCTGATCATCCCGGCCACCCTCCTGGTCGTGCTCTGTGGATCGCAGTGCACCAAGATGGGACCGGTCGCGGGTTACAGCGACGAGAGCGTGCCGGTGTGGGGCAGTCACCGGCAGACTCCGGTGGGGGTGACGAACCCCCAGAAGGTCTCCCAGGCAGCCAGCAGCCAGCAGGGCTCGGCGGCGTTGCTGCGCTCGGTGAACCTCAAGCAGGACATGGTTCCGCGCGGCACTCATGGGAGAAAGGTCGTCCGCCGGATGACGCCGCGCTACATCACCATCCACTCGACGCAGAACTACACGGCCGACGCCGAGCGCCACGCCCTCGCCCTCAAGCGCGGCGCCCTGCGCGCGCCGAAGCGCCGTGGCGGCAACCGCATCGGCTACCTGATCTGGCATTTCACGGTCGATGAGCACGCGGCCATCCAGCACATGCCGACCAACGAGCAGGGCGAGCACGCGGACTTCGACGGTCCGGGAAACCGCTACTCGATCGGCATCGAGATGTGCGAGGAGCGCGGATCGGACCTGAATACGACGATCAACCGGACCGCCCGTCTGACCGCCTACCTGATGCACCAGCACGGGATCCCGCTGAACCGCGTGGTGCCGCACTACCACTGGCCGCGTCGGGGCGTCAGCAAGCCGCACAAGAACTGCCCGCACTTCCTCCTCGATAACGGCCGCCCCGGGCGCAAGTGGCGCGCCTTTCAGTCGAAGGTGAACGGCTACTACAAGGCGGCCCAAGCCCAGCAAATGGCGAGTCGCTGATGAGTCACGGTACGCCTTCAAATCGGGACGTCCTCCTTGATCCCGATACATGGTACGTCTGCCAGCGCTGCACCGCGTGCTGCCGCTGGCCCGGCGACGTGCGGATCGAGGACGAGGAAATCCAACGCATGGCGGACTTTCTCGGCATGAGTGAAGCGCAGTTCCTCAAGCGCTACACCCGCCTGCGGAGCAACCGGCAGGGCCTGTCCTTGATCGAGCGCGAGGACCATTCCTGTATCATGCTCAAGGACGGCGGCTGCCGCATCCACGAAGTGAAGCCAAAACAGTGCGCCGGATTTCCGAACTACTGGAACTTTCCCGGTTGGAGAAAGCTCTGCGAGGCCGCGCCAATCCCGATGGACGAAGCGGAGCGGTTGGGTTTGGTCAAAGGCGGTTAGATGGGCTTGGCCGGTGGTCTTGCTGTTCCGCCTGGCCCGAATGGCACTTCTTCACGCTGGTGCCCCGGTCTGAAGGTCGAAGGTCTGAAAGTCCAAAGTCAGAATCCATCACGCGTAAGGAATGCTCGCAAACTTTTGAACCAGAGGACTTTTGACATTGGACCTTCAGACCTTCGATCGCCTGGCTCTCACCTGGGTAATCCAAGTCCCTGGTTCAGCATCGCGAGGTCGCCCCACTGAAGGGCGTTTGAGAGGGTGTCGTTGAGGTAGGCCTTGGCGGCGGCAACGGCTTCTGTCATCGATTGGCCCCGGGCCAGACCGGCCGTGATAGCGGCCGACAGGGTGCAACCGGTGCCGTGGGTGGCGGGGGTGTCGATCCTCGGGCTGCGGAACCATTGCCCCTTGCCATCGTGGTGAAGGAAGTCACCGCATTCATCGCCGGGGAGGTGGCCGCCCTTGAGGAGCACGCCGGTGTCGAAGCGGTCGGCGAGTCGCTCGGCCGCCGCCTCGATTTCGGACTCGGAGGAAAGGGGATTACCGTCGAGTTCAGACGCCTCGTCGAGGTTGGGCGTGATCAGGTCGGCGAGGGGCAGGAGCCGGGTGTGGTAGGCGTCGATGGCGTCCTTCTGCAGCAGGGGGTCGCCGGTGGAGGCGATCATGACGGGATCGACGACGAGCTGGATCGCGGGGTGGCGGGTGAGGATCTCGGCGACGGCCACGACGTGGGGCTTGGAGAAGAGCATGCCGGTCTTGATCGCGGCGACCGGGTAGCTCTCGAGCAGGATCTCGATCTGGTCCTGGAGCATGGCGGGTGGGACGGCTTCGATGGAGCGCACCTCGTTCGGGGTCTCCGCCACGATGCAGGTGGCGGCGGTGAGGCCGTGGACGCCGAAGTGCTGGAAGGTCTTGAGGTCGGCCTGGAGTCCGGCGCCGGCGGAGCAGTCGGAGCCGGCGATGGTGAGGGCGACGGGCGGGGAGTGCATGGGGAGAGGGAACCGTAATCACGCCGAGACGCAAAGGAATCTGCTTTGAGTTTGGCAAAAGGTCGGCGCTGTCGTGAGACTGCCGGGGATGGACGAACTCAAGGAGCTGCGCGTCACGGTGGACGACGTGATCTACATGCCGACGCTGGATGCGCCGGAGGAGAAGCCGCATCCCTTCGTCTATTTCATCTCGATTCACAATGAGTCGACCGAGACGGTGACGATCAAGGGCCGCAAGTGGGTGGTGCAGGAAGGCGAGGAGATGACCGTGGTCGAGGGCGACGGGGTGGTCGGGCAGACCCCGACGATCGAGCCCGGGGCGCATTTTTCCTACAACAGCTACCACGTGACGGCTGCGGATGCGGTGGTCGAAGGCGCGTTTTTCGGCCGGACGGGAGATGGACGCTGGGTCTTCGCCCGGATTCCCGAGTTTCGTCTCGAGGTGCCGGGGTGGGTTTAGGAGCCGGGAGCGAGGAGTGAGGAGCCGGGAGCGAGGAGCCAGGAGTGACGAGCGAAGACTGAAGGCGAAGAGCCGGGAACTGGAATCCGGAAATGGCCCGCAGGGCCATGAGAACAAAGCCAAGGGCAAGGCCCTTGGTTGCGGACGATGAAAGGGTGATGCGGCCCCAAGGGTCGCGAGAAGCCTTCTTGCGACCTTTCAGGCCGCGGGATTGTGGGGTGGCTGTCCCATCCTGGGGCCGTTGGCACCAGGCTTTGTTCTCTCGACCCTTCGGGCCGGTCAGTCCTGCTCCCCGAGTCGCATCATTCCATCCGCTGTGAGGAGGTGGGTCATCGGAATGTCGTGGCTTTCGGTCGGAACGCGATCGACGAGCTGCTCGATGAGAGCGACGCCGATGCGGGGGACGCCGGGGCGCAGGCGGGCCAGCACCCGGTCGTAGTAGCCCCGTCCGCGACCGAGTCGGGAACCGTCTCGACCGAAGCCGAGGCCCGGGACGAGCACCAGATCGATGTCCTCGATCACCATCTCGGGGAGGTCCGCCCGCGGGGTGCGGATGCCGTAGGTGCCGGCTTCGAGTTCGCCGAGCCTGCTGACGTGATGGAAGTGGAGGTGGTCGCCGTCGATCCGCGGAAAATGCCATTGGTGGCGCGAAGCCTCGACCAGCGGAGTGAGATCGGGCTCGCCGGGCATTGCGGCGAATGAGGCGATACGCGAGTCCGGCAGGGTTTCGAGGTGGGCCGAGAGGTGACGGCGGATCGAGGCCGACTGCGCCTCGATGGTGTCGAGCCCCTGCAGACGGCCGCGAAGGAAGCTGCGCCAGCTTGTCTTGTCGTTGTTGCCGGGTGGAGTTGCCGCTTGCATTCAGACCTTTGCGGAGGGAGAGATAGCCCTCGTGTTTCGGATCGGACAAGCGGCGATTGGTCTCTTGATGGCCTGGCCCTGCGGCATCGCCGCCGAGAAGGCGCCGTTCGTGTGGATCGAGCCCCGGGTGGGCGCCGGCGTGTTTTCCGATGATCTCGGAATGCTCGACCGCGAGCGCGAGGAGTATGCCAACAACCTGGCGATCCACGCGGTCAACGAGGTTGCCAAGGCCAAGGCGTCGGCCGCATCGCTCGAGGTCGCCCGGCGCCATCTGGCGCTCTCGCTGCATCTGGCCCCGCGGAACCGGCGGGCCCTGGTCGCAAATTATCAGTTGTCGCGCGGAGTCGTGCCCCAGCCGATCGAGGGTGAATACAGCTCCGAGGTGCTGGCGCGACTCTTGTTCACCCGGGCCGAGGTGCTCAAGCAGCAGGGTGGGGCGGAGAACGTCCTGCTGGCCCGGTTCTTCATCGACCTCTCGGCCGAACTCGATCCGCACAACGAGGATGCGGTGTATGCCAGCGAGTTGCAGCGCCTCGACCACGGCCGTCTCGACTGGAAACTGCTGACCGACGTCAAGGATCCCCGGAAGAAGGACTCGCCCGCCAGCGGCGAGTTGCCTTGAGGACGAAGCGCATGCTTGCCAGTCCCGCCGCCGCTTCTAGGCTTCGCGCACGATGAAAGTCTGGTTGGACGGAAAGCTGGTCGACGAGTCCGAGGCGAGGATCTCGGTGTTCGACCACGGCCTGCTGTATGGTGACGGTGTTTTTGAAGGGCTGCGATTCTACAGCGGCCGGGTATTCCGGCTCGAGGAGCACGTGAAGCGCTTGTTCGACTCGGCACGCGCGATCCTGCTGGAGATGCCATGGAGTGCCGGGGAGGTCATCGACTACGTGCTGGAAACGATTCGCGCGAACCAACTCGAGGACGGCTACGTGAGGCTGGTGGTGACCCGCGGGAGCGGGAGCCTGGGGTTGAATCCCCTCCTTTGCAAGACGCCGAGCATGTTCATCATCGCCTCGACGATCTCTCTCTACCCGGAGGAGTGCTACCGCGACGGCATGGCGGTGGCGACCTGCTCGACCCGGCGACCGTCGCCCGCCGCCCTGATGCCCCAGGTCAAGTCGCTCAACTACCTGAACAACATCATGGCCAAGGTCGAAGCGCTCCAGGCCGGGGCGATGGAGGGCGTGATGCTCAACGAGCAGGGCTACGTCGCCGAATGCACCGGTGACAACCTGTTCGTGGTCAGGGGTGGCGAACTCCGGACCCCGCCGGTCTCGGATGGGGCGCTCGATGGCATCACCCGTCAGGTGATCCTCGATCTCGCCCGCAGGGAGGGACTTCCCGTGAGCGAGCGTTCGGTGACCCGCTATGACATCTACACGGCCGACGAGTGCTTCCTCACCGGCTCCGCCGCCGAGGTGATTCCGGTGAAGACCCTGGACGGCCGGCGGATCGGCGAAGGCTGCCCGGGACCCGTGACGGCCCGCCTGATCAAGGCATTCCACGAGGAGACCCGCAGCACCGGGACGCCGATCGGCTGATTTTTCGGCATGTGACGTGCTTTTCCTTTCGCAATCGTGTGGCCCCGATTTAGCTTGGAGTCGTTCATGGATTGCGACAAATGCGGCAAGCCTGCGAAGGTTCACCTCACCCAATTGGTCGGTGGCAAGGTCAAGAAGGTGGTCCTTTGCAACGAGTGCGCGGCGGAAACCGGGGTGACCGACCCGACCGGCTTCGCGCTGGCCGACCTGCTGCTCGGCGGTGGCGGGGAGCATGGGGTCGCGACGGCGATCCCAAGGCCGCCGGGGCAGGGCCGCGCCTGCCCGGAATGCGGCTTCACGCTCGATGACCTCAAGCGCATCCGCCGCTTCGGCTGCGGTGCGTGCTACGAGGCGTTTCGCGATCAGGTCAAGGACATGATCCGCGGCATGCACAAGGGAGCTTCGCATTGCGGCAAGGTGCCTGATGGATTGATGGAGATGCGCCAGCGCAAGCTGCGACTCGGGGAGCTGCAGGAGCGTCTGGACCAGGCGGTGACGGCCGAGAACTACGAGGAGGCTGCCGGGCTGCGCGACGAGATCCGGCAGATCGAGGAATCGATGGCCAATTCGGAGACGCCCTCATGATGAGGTTTTCCACATTGCTGAAGCACCCGGCCGATTGGATGACCGGGAAGGGTGCCGACAACGCGGTCGTGCTGACCTCGCGCATCCGGCTCGCGCGCAACCTCGCCGGCGTTCCCTTTCCCGGCTGGGCCAGAAAGGAACAGCGACAGCAGGTGCTTGAGGAGCTCCGCCCGACCATCGAGGGGCTCTCCTGCATGCGCGACGGATTTTCGAAGACGCTCGACTCGCTGAGTTCCGTGCAGAAGCAGGTGATGGTCGAGCGCCACCTGATCAGTCGCGAGCACGCCGCGCGCGGCGAGGGCAGCGCCGCGATCATCGAGCGCCGCCAGGAGGTGGCGGTGATGCTCAACGAGGAGGACCACCTGCGCATGCAGGCGATCCGCCCCGGACTCGATCTGTCCTCGGCCTACGAGATGCTCGATGCCTTCGACAATGAAGTCGCGGAAGCCGTCGAGTATGCCTTCGACCCGGAGCTCGGGTATCTGACGACCTGCCCGACCAACCTCGGAACCGGCCTGCGGGCTTCGGCGATGCTCCATCTGCCGGCCCTGGTCATCAGCGACCAGATCGGCCAGGTGCTTCAGGCCGTCGGCAAGATCGGCCTCGCGGTGCGTGGGATTTTCGGCGAGGGCACCGAATCGCTCGGCAACCTTTTCCAGATCTCGAATCAATCCACCCTCGGAGAAAGCGAGGCGACCATCCTGCGGCGGCTCGAACGGGTCATTGCCCAGGTCGCGAAGCACGAGCGCAACGCCCGGGAGAAACTCCTCGAGGACGATCCGGACATGGTCTGTGACAAGGTCGGCCGGGCCTACGGGGTTTTACGGCATGCGTGGATCATCGAATCGAAGGAGGCGCTCAACCATCTCTCGCTGATCCGGCTCGGGGGCGATCTCGGATTTTTCCCCGAGGAATCGGTCCTGATGTGCGATGAATTGCTGATGGAAATCCAGCCGGCGCACCTTCAGATCCAGAACGGGAAGAAGCTCGGAGCGGAGGAAAGGGACGGGATCCGTGCCGAAATCATCCGCTCCCGGTTGCAAACCCTCGAAGCCCCTGATATTCATACAATCAAGAAACAGGAGGGTGATGACGACTCTCCCGACCTCGGAATCGCATGAACAATTTCACTCCCAGAGCGCAGCAGGTTCTCGCCCTCGCCCGCAAGGAAGCGGATCGCTTCAACCACAGCTACGTCGGCACCGAGCACCTGCTGCTCGGCCTGATCAAGCTGGGGCAAGGCGTGGCGGTCAACGTGCTCGAACGCATGGGCCTCGATCTGGAAACCGTTCGCATGGAGGTCGAGAAGGAAGTCGGCACCGGCAACGGCCAGAAGGTTTCCGGCAGCATCCCCTACACCCCTCGGGTGAAGAAGGTGCTGGCTCTCGCCAACAAGGAGGCCAAGGCGCTGAACCACAGCTACGTCGGCACCGAGCACATCCTGCTCGGCCTGCTGCGCGAAGGTGAGGGCGTCGCCGCCCGGGTGCTGCGTCGCATGGAGGTCGACATCCAGCGCACCCGCAACGAGATCCTCGCCGAGATCGATCCGAACTTCAGCCCCGACGGGGACGAGGACGATGATGACGATCTGGATGTCTTCGACGACGACGGCATCGAGGGCGACGTCGGTGGCGGCGGCCCCGAGGGCAAGACCAAGACGCCCGCGCTCAAGGCCTTCGGTCGCGACCTGACCAAGATGGCTTCCGATGACGAACTCGATCCGGTGATCGGACGGGAAGGCGAGATCGAGCGGGTGATCCAGATTCTTTGCCGCCGGACCAAGAACAATCCCGTGCTCATCGGCGAGGCCGGCGTCGGCAAGACGGCCATCGTCGAGGGCCTGGCCCAGGAAATCGCCAACGGCAACGTGCCGGAACTGCTGCGCGACAAGCGGGTGGTGACCCTTGACCTCGCGTTGATGGTGGCCGGGACCAAGTACCGTGGCCAGTTCGAGGAACGGATCAAGGCGGTGATGGACGAAATCAAGAAGGTGAAGAACGTGATTCTCTTCATCGACGAGCTCCACACCATCGTCGGAGCCGGTTCCGCCGAGGGCGCGATGGATGCCTCGAACATCATCAAGCCGGCGCTCTCCCGCGCGGAGTTGCAGGTCGTCGGTGCCACCACGCTCAACGAGTACCGCAAGTACATCGAGAAGGACGCCGCGCTTGAGCGGCGCTTCCAGCAGGTCAAGGTCGAGGAGCCTTCGATTGAGGACGCGATCGAGATCATGAAGGGGCTCCAGGACAAGTATGAGAGCCACCACAAGGCCGAGTTCTCTCCGGAAGCCGTCGAGGCATCGGTGCGCCTGACCTCCCGCTACCTGACCGGCCGCTACCTTCCGGACAAGGCGATCGACGTGCTCGACGAGGCCGGGGCCCGCGCCCGCATCGGGCAGATGACCCGCCCGCCCTCGATCAAGGAGTTCGAGCAGAAGATCGAGGAGATCAACCGCGAGAAGATTGCCGCGATCGGCGAGCAGGATTTCGAAAAGGCCGCCGCGTTGCGCGACCAGGAAAAGACCGCGAAGAAGGAACTCGAGGAGACCATCAACGAGTGGCGCTCGAATTCCGAGGAGACCGTCGTCAACGTCGGCGAAGACGAGATCATGGCGGTCGTGTCGAAGTGGACCGGTGTGCCGCTCCAGCGGATGGAGGAGAAGGAAGCTGCGAAGCTGCTCAAGATGGAGGACGAGCTGAAGGGACGGGTGATCGGCCAGGACGAGGCGGTGATCGCCATCTCCAAGGCCCTGCGCCGCTCGCGGGCCGACCTCAAGGATCCGCGCCGGCCGATCGGCTCGTTCCTGTTCCTCGGGCCGACGGGTGTCGGCAAGACCTACCTCGCCCGCAATCTCGCCGAGTTCATGTTCGGCGATCCCGAGTCGCTGATCCAGATCGACATGTCGGAGTATATGGAGAAGTTCACTTCGAGTCGCCTGATCGGGTCGCCTCCCGGCTACGTCGGGTATGAGGAGGGTGGACAACTTTCCGAGGCCGTCCGCCGTCGGCCGTATTCGGTGGTGCTTTTCGACGAAATCGAAAAGGCCCACCCGGATGTGATGAACCTTCTGCTCCAGATTCTGGAAGAGGGGATGATTACCGACTCACTCGGTCGCAAGATCGACTTTCGCAACACGATCATCATCATGACCTCCAATGTCGGGGCCACGACGGTGAAGCGCCAGACTTCGCTCGGCTTCGGTGCGATGGCCGAGGATGAAGCCGACTTCGAGGGGATGAAGGAGAAGATCATGGAAGAAGCGAAGAAGCACTATCGCCCCGAGTTCCTGAACCGCCTCGACGATCTCGTCGTCTTCCACATGCTCGAGAAGAAGGATCTCGACCAAATCATCGACCTCGAGGTCAACAAGCTCTCCGATCGCCTGCTTGAGAAGGAGATCACCATGGCGCTCGACAGCACCGCGCGGGACCTGCTCGTCGGGAAGGGCTACGATCCCGACTACGGGGCACGTCCGATGCGTCGCGCGGTGGAGAAATACCTCGAGGACCCGTTGGCCGAAGCGCTCCTGCGTGGCGACGTGAAGGCCGGCGATTCCGTGCGGGTGGTCTGTGCCGAGGGCGCCGAGGAACTCACCTTCGAGCCCGTCGAAGCCAAGCCGGAACCCGACGAGGCCGGGGTCTGATCGCCGAAGTTGGATTTGGCATGCGCGACCGGGCCGGCGGTGAGCAAGGGTCTTTGGAGGCCCGGAAGATCATTCTCTGCCTGCAAGGCGGGCCACGCTAGTGTAGCCCGTCCAACAGATTGGTAGTTTTGGGAACCGCAGATTAAGGGGATTTCGCAGATTTTAAGAGTCCAGAAAATCTGCGTAATCCGTTCAATCCCCTGAATCCGCGGTATTCGGCACGATTCAGCCTTGGCAGATAATCGCTCGTCTGTAAGGCGGCCTACACTAGCGCTTGCGGCGTCGGGTGGTGACGGGGCCGTTCCGGCCGCTGTAGTCGGACCACTCGGGGTGGATCTTCGGGCTGCTCCCGGTCTTGACCGGTGGGTTGGCTTTGTCCGGCATCAGGAGGTCTTCCCGGGTCATGCGGTGCCACTCGGAAACCATCCTTTCCAAGCGCTCCGGTTCATCGGCAGCAAGGTCGTTCAGTTCGGTCGGATCCTTGGCGAGATTGTAGAGTTCCCATGGCCCACTGCGGAAGGAAACGAGCTTCCAGTCGCCGTCGCGGAGGCCCCGGTCGGAGGCAAAAAGGAAGTGAATGGGCGGTCGTTCGGGAAGGCTCTTCCCGGCGAGCACCGGGGCGAGCGAAACCCCGGCGAGGGGCGTGGGTTCGCGACCGGGAAAGTCATCGGGAATCTCGGCCTGCCCGAGTTCCGCCAGTGTCGGCAGGATGTCAACCAGGTGCGCCGGGGTGGCATCGATCGAGCCGGGCTTCGCCTTCAATCCGGCGGGCCAGTGGACGATCGCGGGAGTGGCGACGCCGCCCTCGAACTGGTTCTGCTTGTAGAAACGGAAGGGTGCGTTGCGGGCCCATGCCCAGCCGGTGCTGTCCGACCAGCGGGTTGCCCCGGGCTCGTAAGGGGCCTTGTCCATGCCCTTGCTATGTCGGTCGTAGGGGCAGGCCCCGTTGTCGCTGAAGAAGATGATCACTGTGTTGTCGAGCTCGCCGGAGGCATCGAGATCGGTGACCAGTCGGCCGAGTTCCTGGTCGACCCGGTCGATGAGCGCCGCGTAGCCCGCCATCCGGCGGCTTTCCCACCCGCGGATCTCGGCGTTGACCGAGTCCCAGGCGGGCAGGTGACCGGGGCGGGGTGAGGGCTGGGTGCCCGGTGCCAACAAGCCGAGCTCTCGTTGCCGGGCGATGCGCTGGTCGCGGATGGCATCCCAGCCGACCTGGTAGCGATCGCGGTATTTCCGGTAGTCTTCCTCGAGGGGTTGGATCGGGGCGTGCGGGGCGTTGAAGGCGAGATAGAGGAACCACGGTTTTCCGGTCTCACGGGCTTCCTTGAGAAACCCGAGGGCGAAGTCGACCTTGGCGGTGGTGGTGTAGAAATCCTCGGCGGGAACCTTCCACGGCTTGCCGTTCAGGCGGAAGGTCTTGTCGCCCAGGAAGTAGTCGGTCGCTCCCGAGAGGTGGCCGAAGTAGCGGTCGAAGCCGAAGTCGGTCGGTTCCTTGGAAAGGTGCCACTTGCCGGTCATCATGGTGAAGTAGCCGGCCGGGCGCAGGACTTCGGGGAGCGTCACCGCCCGGTTCATCTTCTCGTCACCGGCCTGGCGGCACCAGCGACCGGTGAGGAGTGAGACCCGCGAGGAGTGGCACTTGGCGGTGTTGTAAAAGTTGGAGAATCGCAGGCCGTTCCGTGCGAGTCGGTCGAGCACCGGGGTGTCGATCTCCGATCCGTAGCATCCGAGATCGGAGTAGCCGAGGTCGTCGGTCAGGATGACCAGGAAATTCGGGCGGGGCTCCGCCGTGGCGACCGGCAGAAAAAGGATCGCCAGAACGAGGGCGAGGGGCATCGGGAGTCGATTCATGGTGTTGAACCCCATGACAGCGGGCGGGGAGGAAACTTCAATTGCCGTTTCTGGCGATTCTTGCAAATCGGGAGAGGCTGAACTTTGATGCAGGCCTCCGATGGACGACGAATTTCACGAAGGGGAAGCGAGCCCGGCGCATCCGCGTCTTCGTCGTACTTTCAGCACGCTTCTTGCCGGTGTTGCCTCCGTGGTGCCGGTGCTGGCGACCGCGTGGTTGCTGGTGGTGATCTACCGGATTCTCGGCGATCTCGGCGGGGGCATCATCGCCGGGGTCTTCCAGTTCCTCAACTGGCTGCGTGGCGTGGCGCCTGACTCGGTGGACGCCTGGTCGTTCAAGTTTCCCGGCTCGAACCTGGTGCTGGCGCTGCTGCCGGTGATCATCGTGTTTGCGGTCGGTTTCGCGGTGACCAACGCCCTCGGCCGACATCTCCTGCACTGGGTCGAGTCGAAAATCCGTCGGCTTCCGCTGCTGGGATTCATCTACTCGTCGATCAAGCAGCTGGTCGATGCCCTCAAGGGGCTGGGTGCCGAACGCAAGTTCAAGGGGGTGGCCTATGTCGAGTACCCGTCGCCCGGTTGCCGGTTGCTGGGTTTCGTGACCGGGAACTTCCACGACCCCCATCTCGGCAAGGACGTGACCTCGGTGTTCCTGCCGACATCGCCGAATCCGCTCACCGGGTTCGTGGTGATTGTCGAGGACGAGCGGGTGCATGCGTCCAAGATGTCGCTCGAGGAGGCCAGCAAGCTGATCCTCTCGGCGGGCCTCGTCGCGCCACCCGGGACGGTTTCCGTCGAAGCTCAGCGGGAAGCCCAGAAGACCGACTCGCCGTCGTCGATTTCCTCCGAGTAGGTCATCGTCAGCCAGCGCAGCCGGTGGGCCAGCAACTTGGCAATTTCCAGGCAGAACTCCGGGTTCTGCTTCAGGGTGTCCAGCGGGTTGTCGATGACGACGAAGGAGGAATCCGCGGTCGCCGTGGCGGTGGCGGTCGACGGGATCCCGAGCAGGGTGGAGATTTCCCCGAATGCCGAACCGGGACTCTTGATGGTGCAGATCGAGGTGCCGTCCCGGGTGATGTGGACGGCCCCCTGCTTGAGGATGAAGATCCGGTTTCCCACTTTCCCTTGCTGCAGCAGCACATCTCCCTTCGGGATGGAGACGACGGGTGCATCCTTGGCAATTTCGAGGAGTGAGGTCATTCGGCGGAGGATGCTTTTTCCTGTCGTGGCGGCAAGCCGCTGATTGTGACGAGTATGGCGCATTGACGGCGCCCGGCGGAGACGGTTGAGTCCGGGGCGTGGGAAGGATTTCGATTCCGGAATATGCGATGGCGTTGGCGCATGTCGCGTCGCTGCGCTCGGAGGATCCGTTCCGCAAGGTGGGAGCTGCGGCGCTGGACTTCGACAACCGGGTGATCGCGACCGCCTACAACGGACTCGCCCCGGGCTTCGATGCTCCCGAAGGCTTCTGGGACGACCGGGACGCCCGGCAGAAGTTCATGCTGCACGCCGAGATCAACCTGTGCAGCCTGTTCAAGCGGGGAGAGGTGAGGCTGGTGGCCAGCACGACCATGCCGTGCACCGCGTGCATGCAGACGCTGTGCGCCTACGGTGTCCGTGAAATCTACTACCGCGACATTTACAAGGCGTCCGATGCCCCGGAAATTGCGGAGCTTTACGGGATCCGGCTCGGGCAGATCGAGCACCACCCCGGAGCGGAGGCTATTCCTCCTCAATAAGGTCGCCGCCGTAGAAGCTCTTGATGTAGCCGAACTCCATCAGGGTGTCGTGCCACGGGGCCAGCAGTTGCGGATTGCGGAAGACCCGTGAGGCGCGGGCGAGGGCCGCTTCGGCCTTCAGGTCGTCGCCATCGTGGTAGGCAATGGCGGCCTCGGCGTAGAAGGGGAACGGGGTGTCGACCATGAAGTCGTACTTGCCGACCATCTTGCGTGCTTCATCGAGCTTGCCGCTCTTGATCATGCACAGCATGAGCTTGAACTCGGTCAGGTGGTAGAGCGCCTTCTGCTTTTCGTCGTCTTCGACGAGGGCCAGGACCCGCTCGAAGTTGCGCTCGGCCTCGGTCCAGTTCTTGGTGACGAAGTGGACTTCCGCGATGTTGAAGAGCACGCTGGCATTCCCGGGTGACAGCGAGTTGGCGCGGTCGAAGTGCTCCATCGCCTTGTCGAAGGCACGGAACTCGACCTGGCAGGCGCCGAGCATGTTTTCGACGTCGGGGGAGTCGGCGAAGATCTTCTCGGCGGCCTTCAGTTCCTCGATGGTTTCAAAGATCCGCTTCTGTCCGAACAGCTCGCGTGCCTTGTTGATGCGTTCGGCGAACTCCTTGCGGCGATCTTCCGGAAGGTTGAGAAAGTCCTCTTCCCAGCCCTGGAGTCTTTTCTCGGGCTTGTCGTTGTCTTGGGCGGCCACCGGCGCGATGGCGGTGAGGAGAATCAGGAGCAGAGGCAGAAGTTTCATGGCTTTTTCGGGAATCGCTGGCGGGACTGTAGATGGCTGTGGCGAAAACCGCAAGAAGTGGCTTCAGGTGTAGAGACGGTGCCTGCGGACGTAATCGAGCACGCCTTGCGGAAGCCACGGCGGGATCTCGTCGCCCTGCCTCAGGGCCTCACGGATCCGGGTCGCCGAGGCCGGGTGGTCGCCGGCAACCCGCTGCATCCGCCAGCCCGGGCGTGGCACCGGAACCCCCTCCCGCGAAAAGACGAGGAACTCGAGGTGCGCGGCGAGGATCTCGGGATCGCGCCACTGTGGCAGGGCCAGCCACTGGTCCAGCCCGACGATCCAGAACAGCCGGGCATCGGGGAATTCCTGCCGCATGTGGAGCACGGTGCGCACCGAGTAGGAGGGTGCCGGGGATCGGAGGTCGAAGTCATCGACCACCGCCCACGGCAGGTCCGCGACGGCGATCTCCAGCATTCGCAGCCGGTCCTGATCGCTGGCCCCGGGCGCGGCCTTTTTGTGGGGCGACTGGCGGCAGGGGAGAAACCGGACCTGATCGAGGCCCGTCGCCTCCACCGAGCGCCGGGCGATTTCCAGGTGCCCGAGATGGACGGGATCGAAGCTGCCGCCGAAGAGGGCGATGGACTGGGGTGGGGTCATCGGCGCTGGTCTCGTGGGTCATCGCGGACGGCGACCGCCGCCCGGAGTCGGCAGGTCGGTTCTACCGCTCAGAGCGAAGCAGCGGCGGACCGCCCCGGCAATGCCGGAGAGGGAAATCGAGTGCCAACCGCTCTTCCTGCGTGGTTCTCTCCCGGGCCGACGCAGGCCGGCAGGGATCCCCGTCTAGACTGCGGCGATTCATCGCCGCTTTGGCGAAGCATTTCAATGCGAGCCGGGCCATTGGCGATGAATTGCCTCCATCAAAGCGGCGATGAATCGCCGCAGTCTAGATTTCCCGGAGGCTCGTCATCCGGGGCGGAATGAAGCGCGCGCTCCCTTCTCCAACCGCTCTGCCCACCACTTTCAGTCACATCGCACCGATCGGTGTTGCCGCGCCCCGACGAGCTGCCATAGTCGGGGTCGCCTCGTCCCGTCGGGGTGCCGGGTGATCTGGGGGGAGAGCCTGGTATGCTGCGGGGCGGGGTCTTTCGCTTTCAGTGGCCGCCGAAGTGTTTTTCGGCGTTACCGCTGCAGATCGCCCGGACCAGTTCCGCCAACAGTTCGAAGTCGTCCGGCAACTCGCCGCGATCCGCCTCGCTTCCGATCAGATTGCAGACAATGCGGCGGAAGTATTCGTGGCGTGGGTAGGAGAGGAACGAGCGTGAATCGGTGAGCATGCCGACAAACCGGGACAGCAGTCCGGTGGCCGACAGCGCGTTGAGCTGCATCTCCATGCCTTCTTTCTGATCCAGGAACCACCAGCCGGATCCGAACTGGATCTTGCCTGCCACCGAACCATCCTGGAAGGACCCGGCAAGCGTGGCGAAGAGGTAGTTGTCCGCCGGGTTGAGGTTGTAGAGGATGACCTTCGGCAGGGACTCCTCCGCTGCGAGGGCTCCAAGGTAGGCGATGATGCCCGGAGCCTGCCGGTAGTCGCCGATGTTGTCATACCCGGCGTCGGGACCGATGCTCTCGAAGCCCTTCGGATTGACGTTCCGTGCGGCACCCAGGTGGAGCTGCTTGGTCCACCCCCTGGCGGCATCGAGGCGGCCCAGGAAGAGCATGAGGTAGAGGGTGAAGCGGGCGCGGTCCTCGGCGGTCGCGGCCTTCCCGCCGCGTGCCTTCTCGAAGATGATCGCGGCATTCGCATCGTCGCAGCCCTCGGCGGGCAGGTTCTCCAGCCCGTGATCCGACAGGCGGCAGCCCGCCTCGTGAAATTCGTCATGACGCCGGCGAAGAGCCGTCAGCAGATCGCCGAGCTGGGAGATGTCGGTATTGGAAATCGCCTCGAGCCGGTCGATCCAGGCGTTGAAGGCGGTGGGTTGGTCGACGCAGAAGGCTTTGTCGGGGCGGAAGGTGGGCCGCACCCGGGTTTCGAGATCGGAGCTGGCGATGTTCAGGTGAGTGTCGAGGGGGTCCACCGGATCATCGGTGGTGCCGACCATGCGGACGTCGAATTTCTTGAGAATGCCGTGCGCGCAGAAGTCCTCGTCGGCAAGGCGCTCGTTGGCCCGCGCCCAGATCTCGTCGGCGGTCTCGGGGCTGATCAGCAGATCGATGTCGAAGTAGCGTTGCAGCTCGATGTGGCACCAGTGGTGGATCGGATTCCGCAGGGACTTGGGGACGGTCGCCGCCCATGCCTGGAACTTCTCTTCCGGTGTCCCGTCGCCGGTGACGTAGCGTTCGTCGACACCGTTGGCCCGCAGCAGGCGCCACTTGTAGTGGTCGCCGCCGAGCCAGATGTCGGCGAGATTGTCCCAGCGCCGGTTCGAGGCGATTTCCGCCGGATCGAGGTGGCAGTGGTAGTCGTAGATCGGGAGACCGTCCGCAACCTCGTGGAAAAGACGCCGGGCGGTGGGCGAGTGGAGCAGGAAATCCTGATCGGGGTAAGGCATGGCAGCGACAGCTTGGACCGGTCGCCCCGCCATCGGCAAGGATCCTTGTCGGCAGCTGCGGGCTACTTGCGCTTGTGCGGGGCGGGGAAGATCCGGGTGCGCCAGGCGTGATACTCCCACAGTTTGGCGAGTTCGGCGGCCTTCCCGCCGAGTTTCCCGCTTAGGTCGTCGAGCTCGCTGCGGTCCTGCTCGATGTCGTAGAGTTCCCACGGTTGGTTGATCCCCGCCCGCACGAGTTTCCATTTGCCCTGGCGGATGGCCGCCCGGCCGAAGTGCTCGAAGAGAAGGATCCGGTCCGGGTTCTCGTCCTTGGTGAAGCTTGGCACCAGGCTCAGTCCCTCGAGCGGCTGGATGCGGCGTCCTTTGAATTTCTGCGGGTAGTTGGCCCCCGAAAGTTCGGCGCAGGTTGCCATGATGTCGATCAGGTGGCCGGGTCGCTGGCGCAGTTCGTTGCGGGCTTTGATTCCCTCCGGCCAGTGGGCGATGAGGGGCGTGGCGATGCCGCCCTCGTGATTCTTCGACTTGTACTCGCGGAACGGGGTGTTGGAAACGTTCGCCCAGCTCTGGCCGTATCCGATGTAGGTCGTCGCCGGCCCGGGCATTTGTCCGGGACCGCTGATCACGGGCTCGCCGGCGCGGGTGTGTGTCGGGTTCATCTGGGTCTGGAGCTCGTCCCGGGCCATCGGTTCACGTGGCTTGGGCGTGTGCTTCGGTTTCTTCCGGCCCATCGCCTCATGACAGCCGCCGTTGTCCTGGAAGTAGAGGATCAGGGTGTTTTCGAAATGCCCCTCGTCCTTCAGCGCCTGAACGATGCGGCCGATGCCCTGGTCCATGTTGTCGACCATGGCCGCATAGACCTCCATGCACCGACTTTCCCACTCGACCTGGTCGTCCGGAACCTCCGACCATCTCCTGGGAGCGGGGCTCAGCGGCCAGTTCCCGATCACGCCGAGTTTCTGCATCTTCTCGTAGCGGGTCTGGCGGATGACCTCGTAGCCGGCAACGTAACGGCCCTTGTATTTCGCAATGTCCTTCTCCAGCGCGTGCATCGGCCAGTGGGCCGCCGTGTACGAGACGTACACGAAGAAGGGGCTTTCTTCCCCGTGCTCGGTGATGAACTTCACCGCGTTGTCGCTGATGGCGTCGGTGTAGTAATACTCCTCGGGTTGGTATTCCGGATCGTTCTCCGTCGTGATGGCCTGGTTGTCCCGGGTAAGCGTCCACGGATCGAAGAAGCTGCCGGCCCCGATGATGGTGCCGTAGAAGCGGTCGAAGCCGCGCTGTCGCGGCCAGTTGGACTTGTCGCCGTCGGGCTTGAGCTGCTTGGTGACATGCCACTTCCCCGACATGTAGGTGCGGTAGCCGGCGGTCTTGAGCAGCTCGGCGATGGTGACCGCGTTGTGGCTGAGGTCTCCGCGGTAGCCGGGCTGTCCGCCGTCGTGGATCATCTGGCCGATGCCGGCCTGGTGGGCGTAGAGCCCCGTGAGCAAGGACGCACGGGTCGGGCAGCAGCGCCCGGTGTTGTAGAACTGGGTGTAGCGCAGGCCCCCGCGGGCGAGCCGGTCGAGCGTGGGAGTGGCGATCTCGCCCCCGTAGCAGCCGATGTCCGAGTAGCCCATGTCATCGGACATGATGAGGAGGATGTTGGGCCGGTCGTCGGCGAGGACGAGGCCCAAGCAGGCGAACAGAACCGCCGGGGCGAGGGCGGGGCAGTGTTTCATGGAGGTGTTTTGCGGTGCCGTTCCAAGCACGACGCTTGCGATGTATGGGTGGGGGAAGTGGCGTTCGCGCTCAATCCACCTCCACCCGGTAGAAGCGGCGGGGATCGGTGACCGGATCCACGGAGAAGCTGAAGGTTGCCGGGTTGCCGTCGCCCGCCACCGGCGAAGTGCCCGGAACCGGTAGCCATGAACCGGGCAACAGGGTGGTTGAACTGGTCAGTGTGTAGGTCTTCCCTGCCTCGGTGGGGATTTGGACGCTGCCGGTGCTGCCGACGATGGAAAAATCCGAAATCGAGGGCGGGGCGGAATCGACCTGCAGGGCGATGGCGAAAGTGTAGGGGTCCTCGTTCGGATCGTTGCTGGCGATCGAGATCACCGCCTGCTGCAGGCCCGGGGTGGCGGGCGAAAAATCGACCGTGAAGCTGTCGGTGTCGCCGGGACGCATGGTGGCGGGCGCACCGGAAATCGAGACGTCCGGATGGCTGCATGTGACCTGAATGGAGGTCAGGTCGCCGCTGCCGATCGGGCCGCCGATGCCGCTGCCGAGGTTGCGCATGTCGAAGGTCCGCGAGACCGAGGCTCCACCGAGGACCGCACTGCCGAAGTCGGTGCCGTCGGCGGTGGCCGGACTGGTGTCGCCACTGCCGATGACGAGTCCGTTCCCTTTGACTTCGAGGTCGGGGGCAACCTGAATCCCCCGGGTGGCGGTGCCGGTCAGGACGAAGGTGAATGGATCTTCGTCCGGATCGCTCGAGTCCACCGAGAAGGTGACGGACCTCGTGCCGGTGCCAATGGGCGAGAAGGTGATGCGCAGGTCGTAGGATTCGCCCGGAGCGAGGGCCTCGTCATTGATCGGGGCGAAGCTGAAGCTCGTGGTGTCGCCGGTAAGTCCGGCGGCTCCCAGGAAAAGCACTGCGTTGCCCTGGTTGGTGATCGGGAACACCCGTGTAATCGAGTCGCCGGCAAGCGTCTGGTCGAAGTCGGTGCCGTTGGCGACGCTGGGCGTGGTGCTTCCGTCGGGGATGTCGATTCCATTTCCTGAAATGGCGATGTCCGGGGCGGTGCCGGTGGCCGCGAGGGTGAAGGTGAAGGGATCCTGGAGCGGATCGTTGGAGTCGAGGGTGAGGGTGGCGGTCTGGTCGCCGTAGGTGCCCGGGTCGAAGGTGACGGTGAAAGTGTCGGAGCCTCCGACGCCCACGCTCCCGCCGGCCCCGGCGGAAACCTGGAAGTCCGGGTTGTCGCTGGCCACGGTGTAGCTCAGCGTCGTGTTGCCCGCGTTTTCGACGTTGAACTCATGGACCCGCGGCGAGCCCACCGCGGTCGGCTGGTAGTTGAGCGCGGCGGAGCCGGTGAGGTGGCTTTCGCCGTTGGTAATCGCCACGGGAGTGTTGCCCGAAGCGGCTCCGGAGACGAGGATCTCGGGGATCGCGACGCCGTTTCCGCGGATCGCGAAGGTGTAGCTGCCTTCGTTGAAGTCGTCGTTGGCGATGGTGACGACGGCGGCGCGGGTGCCGAAGTCGCTGGGGTCGAAGGTCGCGTCGAAGCTCGCCGAGGACCCGGCGGGCACGGAACCGGAGAGAAACCCGGAAAGCGAGAAATCGCCGGGATGCAGGCCGCTGAGGCTGATCGACGACACGTTCAGCGGCTGGCTGCCGCTGTTCTGGATGCTGAAAGTGTGGGTGATGGTGGTGCGATCGACGTAGGCGCTGCCGAAGGAGGTGCCGTTGACCGTCGAGGTGTTGGTGGCCCCGGTGACGATGGGTGAGAGCGGGGTGCCGCCCAAGACGGCGATCTCCGGGCCGAGACCGGTGCCTTCGAGGGTGAAGACGAAGGGGTTCTCGTCGGCGTCGTTGTTGGCGAGGCTGACGGTGCGCGAGGCGAGGCCGCCGCTGAGCGGGATGAAGGTGATGTCGAAGTCATCGCTCTGTCCCGGTGCCAGCGAGGTCCCGAGGCCGGTGATGGCGAAGCCGAAGGCGCTGGAATTTCCCGGCAGGGTGAGGGTGTCGGTGCCGGAATTCGTGATCCGGAAGGGGTGGGTGACGCTGCCTCCGGGTGCCGTGCCGGGAAACAAGGTGCCGAACGGGGCGGACACGGGGGTGGCGCCGCTGGTGAGCGTCTGGTAGGTCACCCCGTCGCTGCTTCCCTCCACGGTGATCTCGGGGTCGCCGGTGGCGAGACCGCCGATGGCGAAGGTGTAGGGGTCCTCGTCCGGGTCGTTGTTTTCGAAAGTGACGGTCGCGGACTTCGGGCCGGCCGTGAGGGGATCGAAGCTGAGCGAAAACGGAACATTTGCTCCCGGGGCGATGGCGGTTCCGGGCGACAGGCCGCTGAGGGAGAAACTGCCGGAGTCCGGGCCGGTCAGCCCGAATTGATCGATGATCAGCGTGGCATTTCCCGAGTTTTCGATGCGGTACTGTCGGGTGAGTGCCGGATCATCGACGTGGACGGTTCCGAAATCCGTGAAGTTCGAGGGGCTCGGGATGGTCTGCCCATCCACAATATTGGTGATGAAGCTCGGCGGTCCGCTCTTGACCGCGATGTCCGGCTCGGTGCCGATGCCGGTGAGGGTGAAGGTGAACGGGTCCTCGTCGAGGTCGTTGTTCTCGATCGTGAAGGTCGCGGTCTTGGTCCCCGGCGTGGTGGGTTGAAAGGTGATGTCGAAGTTGTCGTTGATGCCGACGCTGACGCTCGAGCCGAGACCAAAGAAGCCGAACTGGTCGCTGTCGTCGGAGGCGGAAATCGTCAGCGGCCCGGCACCGATGTTGCGGATGCGGAACTGGTGAAGGCGGGTGGTGCCGGTGGGCACCGAGCCGAAGTCGGTGCCGTTGGCGGTCGAGGTCGAGGTGCTGCCAGCGACGATGTTGAGGTAGGAGGCGGTCGGGCTGGAGCGCCCCTCGACGACGATCTCCGGCGGGTCGATGACGCCTTTTCCGGAAACGGCGAAGGTGAAGGGGCTCTCGCCGCTGACGCCCGAGGTGTTGACGATCCCAATGGTCGCCGAGCGGGTGACCGTGCCGGAGGGATCGAAGGTGATCGTGAAAATGGCGCTTCCGCCGGGAGCAATGGACGGGTTGGTTGGCGGCAGTCCGCTGATGGAGAAATCGGTGGACCCACTGAACGTCGGATTGCCAACGATGAGCAGGTTCTGGTCGCCGTTGTTGCGGATGAGGAAGTTTCGCGCGAGAGGCGGCCCATCCATATCCACGACTCCGAAATCGGTGCCGTCGGCGGTGTTGGTGGTGGCCGCGCCAACGGTGATTTCCACATTCAGCCCGGCACCACCGAAAAGATCGAAGTCGGGCGCGGCCGTGGCCAGGGAGGGAAACAGACAGAGGCAGGCGGCGAGGCGGAAGCGGAGGGGAAGTCTGGGAATGGGCATCGAAACGGGAGGGCTCATTATTTGAGGGAAACTGCTATGGCAGGGATCATCGGAACGGGCCCTGCCGAAAGCCGTTAGTGCAGGCTGAGGGGTAAAAGCATGATTAGGAAAACTCTGAAATTCTGAAAACTCAAACGCTGAAATCGGATTTGTGAGGGATGGTGGCTCAAGGCCGCATGCTCCGAGAGCAACATGACCTGCAGCATGGCAATCGAAACTCGCACCGTCAAGAATGCGCAGAACGCGTGCCAGCTTGTCGGATGATCACGGCGGACCCACACGCCAGGCGGAGCCGGTGGTTTCCGTCGAAAAATCGAAGCACGCCGCTTTTCCGCTCGAAGCGCCACAGTGGGTTGTCAGGCCCGCCCCCGGCCTGGTTCCGTCTGCCCCGTCGGCATGCCGCCGCCCCGGGTGGCGGCGTTTTTCAGTTTGGAATCTCCCGTCCCGAAGATCAGTCTCGGGCCGATGCAACCAGGTCGCGCTCTGTTCGTCGTTCGGATTTCAGTTTGGTTGATGTTTTTCGTGCTCGCGGGCGGATGCCTTGCGGCAACCCATGCCGGAGCCGATGCGGGGAACGCCGTGGATTTTCCGATTTCGGAGATGTCCTATCAGAAGATCGAGGCCGGACACTTCGCCGACGCCGGTCACGATCCCACGCTCCGGGAACGACTGCTGCTCCGCATCGAGGAGGACCCCTTCAACCTGTTCGCCACCATCATCTTCTTCCTTGCGGTCCTTCACACCTTCGTGGCCCCGCGTTTCAACCGCATGGCACACGCCGCCGAGGAAGAGCACCGCCGCCGGTGGGCGGGCTCGGCGTCCGGCGTGCGCGAACCCGTGAGCTTCAAGGCGACGGTGTTTCATTTCCTCGGCGAGGTGGAAGCCATCTTCGGGATCTGGGTGGTGCCCTTGTTCATCGGCATGATCTTCAGCCAGCAGCACGGATGGGGGCACGCCGCCTACTACATCGACTCGCGGAACTTCACCGAACCGATGTTCGTGCTCGTGATCATGGCGATCGCTTCCAGCCGGCCGGTCGTGAGCCTCGCGGGAGGGGCGTTGCGGTTGTTGTCGGGCCTCGGCGGGCGGACGCCCGGAGCCTGGTGGCTGACCATCCTCTGCGTGGCCCCGCTGCTCGGCTCCTTCATCACGGAACCTGCCGCGATGGCCATCGCCGCGATGCTGCTGGGTCAGCAGTTCTACCGGCTCAATCCTTCGAGCGCCCTGAAATACGCGACCCTGGGGCTGCTTTTCGTGAACGTGTCCGTCGGTGGGACCCTGACCCATTTCGCGGCGCCCCCGGTGCTGATGGTCGCAACCGAGTGGCATTGGAACCTGCCCTACATGTTCACCCACTTCGGCTGGCGGGCGATTCTCGGCATCGGGATCTCCAGCCTGATCTATTTCTTCATGTTCCGGAAAGAGTTCCGTCGGCTGAAGGAGAGGGCATCCCGGGAGGAGACCGACTTGGAAGATGAGGATTCCGTCGACCGGGCACCCGCCTGGATCATGATCGTTCATCTGGTCTTTGTCGCCTGGACGGTGCTGACCTTGCATCATCCGGCGTTCTTCGTCGGGGGCTTCCTCTTCTTCATCGCCTTCACCATGGCGACCGAGCACCACCAGTATGAGATCCGCATCAAGGGTCCGCTGATGGTGGGGTTCTTCCTCGCCGGGTTGGTGATTCACGGCGGCCTGCAGGGCTGGTGGATCGCGCCGGTTCTCTCAAGCCTCAGTGAGTTCCCCCTGTTCCTCGGCGCGACCGTGATGACCGCGTTCAACGACAACGCGGCGATCACCTTCCTCGCCGCCCAGGTGCCGGAATTCAGTCCGGAGATCGTCCAGGACGGGGTCATGATCTCGAAGACCGGACTTCTCCTGGAGAGGGCGACGGCGCTGGAATATGCCGTGGTGGCGGGTGCCGTCACCGGCGGCGGGCTCACGGTGATTGCCAACGCGCCCAATCCGGCGGGACGCTCGATCCTCAACTCTCATTTCGAGGACGGGATCACCCCGCTGCGCCTGCTGTTCGGAGCCTTGTTGCCGACGGTGGTGATGGGAGTCGTGTTCATGGGATGGTGAGCGGGTCGACCGTGGGCTCCGCTCCTCATCGTCCGGGACTCCCGCCGGACGCCATTGCCTGATTCGGGCCGTTCGTTTTCCCGGCTTACTCGAGGATCACCAGAAGGTCGTCGCTGTCGACCTGGTCGCCCTTGGTGGCGAGCACCTCCTTGACGGTGCCGTTCTTGCCGGCGCTGACGGTGGTGAGCATCTTCATGGCCTCGAGGACCACGAGTTTTTCGCCTTCGGCGACGACCTGCCCGGGGGAGACGACGACTTCGGTCACCATGCCCGGCATGGGTGCGCAGGCGTGTTCGGGCTTGGAAGGGTTGCCTTTTTTCCTGGCGGGGCCGGCGCTGTGCGAAAGCGAGCGGTCGGCGATGGAGCATTCACGCGGCATGCCGTTCAGCTCGTAGAACAGCGTCCGGTCGCCGTGGGAGTCGGCTTCGCCGATCGAGACCAATTTGATGAAGAGCGTCTTGCCGTGGTCGATGATGACCTCGATCTCCTCGCCGGGCGTGAGGCCGTAGAAGAAGGCCGGGGTGGGGAGGCCGCTGAGGTCGAAGTAGGTCTCGCGGGTCTTGCAGAAGTCCTCGTAGACCTTGGGATACATCAGGTGGGAGTAGAGGGCGTCGTCCGATGCGGGATCGTGGATCTCGGACTTCGGGTAGCGGGAGGCGAGCATTTGCCGGACTTCCTCGAGGTCGACCGGCTCGGCGAGTTCGCCGGGACGCCTGGTGGTGGCCGGCTTGTCGTTGAGCACCACCTTCTGGACATCGGCGGGCCAGCCACCATCGGGCTGGCCGAGGCCGCCGGAGAGCATGTCGATGACGCTCTCCGGCCAGTCGATCGAGCCGGGTTTCAGCTTGGGAACGTCCGACGGCTTGATGCCGCGGGTGATCAGGAACATGGCCATGTCGCCGACGACCTTGGAGGACGGCGTGACCTTGACGATGTCGCCGAAGAGCTGGTTGACCTCGGCGTAGGTGCGGGCGATTTCGCGCCAGCGGTGCCCGAGGTCCATGGCGTTCGCCTGCTCTCGCAGGTTGGTGTACTGGCCACCGGGCATCTCGTGCTCGTAGACCTCGGCGGTGCCGGCGCGGGGCGCGGAGTCGAAGGGTTCGTATTGAAGGAGGGTCTCCTCCCAGTAGTCGGAGAGGTCGTTGAGTGTGTCGAAGTCGAGCCCCGGATCCTGCGGCGAGTTGGCAAGCGCGGCGCAGACCGAGTTGAGGTTCGGCTGCGAGGTCGAGCCGGACATGGCGGCCATCGCGAGATCGACGATGTCGCATCCGGCGCGCGCGGCGGCGATGACCGAGGCGGCGTTGAGGCCCGAGGTGTCGTGGGTGTGGAAGTGGATGGGGATGCCGATCTCCTGTTTCAGGGCGTGGACGAGATCGTAGGCCGCCTGCGGTTTGCACAGCCCGGCCATGTCCTTGATGGCAAGGATGTGGGCGCCCATCTTCTCCAGCTCGCGGGCCTTCTTGATGTAGTAGTCGAGCGTGTATTTCGTGCGACTGCCGTCGAGGATGTCGCCGGTGTAGCAGACGGCGGCTTCGCACAGCACCTTGCCGTGTTCGCGGGCGGCCTCCATGGCGACCTGCATGTTCGGCAGGTAGTTGAGCGAGTCGAAGATGCGGAAGATGTCCATGCCGGAGTCGGCCGAGTGCCTGACGAAGCCGGCGACGACGTTGTCCGGATAGTTCGAGTAGCCGACCGCGTTCGATCCGCGGAAGAGCATCTGGAAAAGGATGTTGGGCACCCGCTCGCGCAACTCGCGGAGGCGTTGCCACGGGCATTCCTTGAGGAAGCGCATGGCGGTGTCGAAGGTCGCGCCGCCCCACATTTCCAGGGAGAACAGGCCGGGCAGTCCGGTGGCGTAGGCTTCGGCGACGTTGAGCATGTCGCGGGTGCGCATGCGGGTGGCGATGAGCGACTGGTGGGCGTCGCGCATCGAGGTGTCGGTGATGAGCAGCCGCTTCTGCTCGAGGATCCACCGGCAGAATTCCTCCGGGCCCTTTTCCAGCAGTAGCTCGCGGGATGAAGGGCCGGAGAAGCGGGTGTCGGGACGGGGGTGGGGGATGCGGGGCAGGTGGATCGTCGACTTCGGCTTCCAGCCCTTGGCGGTCGGGTTGCCGTTGATGGTGACGTCCGACAGGTAGTTGAGCAGCTTGGTCGCGCGGTCGCGGCGCGGCTTGAAGAGCATCAACTCCGGCTTGGTGTCGATCAGCTTGGTGTGGGCCTGGCCGCTGCGGAAGGTGGGATCGGCGATGACGTTCTCGAGGAAGGGAATGTTGGTCTTCACCCCGCGGATCCGGAACTCGCGCAGGGCGCGGTCCATGCGCTGGCAGGCCGTTTCGAAGTTGCGTCCCATGGTGGTCAGCTTGACCAGCATCGAGTCGTAGAAGGGGGTGATCTCCGCACCGGCGTCGCCCGAGCCCGCGTCGAGGCGGACGCCGAAGCCGGCGGCCGAGCGGTAGTTGATGATCCGGCCGTAGTCCGGGGCGAAGTTCCGCTCGGGATCCTCGGTGGTGATGCGCGACTGGATCGCGTAGCCGTTGCACGGGATGTCGTCCTGCTGGGGAATTCCGAGTTCGGTGCCGTGGAGCGATTCGCCTTCCGCGACGAGGATCTGGGAACGGACGAGGTCGATGCCGGTGACGCATTCGGTGACGGTGTGCTCGACCTGGATGCGCGGGTTCATCTCGATGAAGAACCAGTCCTTGAGGTCCATGTCGTAGAGAAACTCGACGGTGCCGGCGTTGTTGTAGCCGATGCCCTTGGCCAGCCGCACCGCCGCGTCGCACAGCTCGCCGCGCACCACCGGATCGAGGTCGATCGACGGGGCGATCTCGACGACCTTCTGATAGCGCCGCTGGACCGAGCAATCGCGCTCGTGGAGGTGGACGACGTTGCCGTGCTGGTCGCCGAGGATCTGCACTTCGATGTGCTTGGCGCGCGAAATGTAGCGCTCGAGGAATACGGCGGGATTGCCGAAAGCCTTCTCGGCTTCGTTCTGGGCCTCACCGAGCAGGCCGGGAAGTTCGGCCGGCTTGTGGACGACCCGCATCCCGCGTCCGCCGCCGCCGAAGGCCGCCTTGATGATGAGGGGGAAACCGATTTCCGCGGCGATCCTGGCGGCCTCGCCCGGATCGGTCACCGGCTCCTCGGTGCCCGGCAGGACGGGAACATCGTAGCGCTTCGCGAGATCGCGGGCGGCGGTCTTGTCGCCCATCTGCTCGAGCAGTTCCGGCGACGGGCCGATGAAGGTGATTCCTTCCCGGGCGCAGGCGCGGGCGAAGTCGGGGTTCTCCGAGAGGAAGCCGTAGCCGGGGTGGATCAGGGTGACCCCCCGCGACTTGGCCAGCGCGACGATTCCCTCGTAGTCGAGGTAGGCGCCGACCGGGCCCTTGTCCTCATCGAGCTTGTAGGCTTCATCGGCCTTGAAGCGATGGCGGGAGAAGCGGTCTTCCTGCGCGTAGATCGAAACGGTGCGGAGGCCCAGTTCGGTGGCGGCGCGGAAAATGCGGATCGCGATCTCGCCGCGGTTCGCGGCCATCAGCTTGTGGAGAGTCATGGGACCCATTTCCTAGAGGGTGGATTCGGCCGGGGCCAAGGGGAATCGTGCCAAGCCGATCCGCTCCGACCACGGAAATTTTCGGGACTTGATCAAATCCGCTTGACCCGGGGGGCGATCGAAGCGAAAGGGGCGGTGTCGCGACACTAGTAGGCGGTCCGACTGAGACTCCCTTGGGTTTTGGGTTTTTCCCGGGGTTTATCGGTCGGGCCGCTTCATTTTCCGGCCTCGGGGTCGATCCGGGCGGTGATCCGGGCCGAGTCGAAGTCGAACGGGGTGAGCTCCAGGTGCACCCGATCGCCCGCCGCAAACGCGTCCGCTTCCCCGGCGAGGGATTTCGCAAGATGGGCGCAGGTGATCTTGCCGTTGGGCAGCCGCGCCCCGTAAACGCCGGGCTTTCTGACCTCGACGAGGGTGGCGACGGCCTTGATCGGGGACTCGTACACGCCGGGAGACTGGCGGGAAAGGGCTCGCGAGGCAAGTGGCGGGCTTGGCTTGACCTCGTCGGCGGGTGTGTGAACATTTCGGCTGCCCGGCGTCGCTGGGTAATCAGGAACCTCCACCGAAAGAATCATGAAACATCTTCTGATACCCGTGCTGATTGGATCGGCCGCCATTTTGCTCCCGACAGCCTGCACCCCTTATCCCGAGGGTCCTCCTCCGACTCCGGGTCCGGATGTCGCCCAGAACAACGCCCAGAAGACTCCTGAGGAACTCAAGGCCGAGGAGGAGCGTCTCAAGCGAGAGCAGGAGTCGCTCGCCAACGAGGGCGGCACCACCGATCGCGGTCCGCAGATTCCGGACACGATGGAGGATCCCGACGTGGCCAAGCCCACGACGAAGCCCTCGACACCGGTGGCCCGGCCGGTTCCCGGCAGGCCCGGCATGGTCTTTAGTCCCTTCAACAACAAGATGATCGATGTGAAGGACATCCCGAGCGGGACTCTCGTGGCGGATCCGACCTATCCCGCCTCGGAGAAGAAATACTTCCGCGTCCCCTGATCCCTTCGCTTTCGGTTCATCATTTTTCATACGAGCCGGACTCCGCGTCCGGCTCGTCCATTTTCAGATTGTCAGCTCATGGGTTTTTCCAAGGTTGCGGTGCTCGGGGGCGGCTTGCTTGGCGGGTCGGTCGCCCTGGCGCTGCGTGATCGCCTGGATTGCGTTCTGTGGGCCCGGCGGGCTGAAACCGTCGGGCAGGCCCGCGACGCCGGTGTGCCCCGTGCGACGACAAACCTGGAAGAGGCGCTGGACGAGGCGGAGCTGGTGATTCTCGCCGTGCCGGTCGGAGCGATGCCGGGCTTGTTGCGGCAGGCGATCGATGCCGGGATTCGGCCGGGGGCGGTGATTTCCGACGTCGGGAGCGTCAAGCAGCGGGTCCACGAGCAACTCGGGCCGATCGCCCGCGGCGGGAACCTGGCTTTCATCGGCGGGCATCCGATGGCGGGGTCCGAGCGCAAGGGTTTCGAAGCCGCCGACGCGGATCTCTTCGAGGGGTCCGTTTGCCTGCTGACGGATGACGAGGGGATCGGTGATCCGGCGGCGGCCCGATTGGAGGCATTCTGGACCTCGCTGGGCTGCCGCGTGACCTGGATGGAGGCCTCCGCGCACGACCAGATCGTCGCCCGGATCAGCCATCTGCCCCACGTCATGGCGGCCGCCACCGCGCGGGTGGCCATGAAGTCACCGGAGGATGCCCGGTTCGGCGGCGGGGGGTTGCGCGACACCACCCGGGTGGCGGGAGGCGATCCGGGGATGTGGGCGGAGATTCTCATGGAGAATGCCCCGGCGTTGCTCGGGCCGGTTCGTGAGGCGAGGGACCGCCTGAGTGAAATGCTTGCCATGATCGAACAGTCCGACCATGAAGCGCTCCGCCAGTGGCTGGAGCTTGCCTGCGAGCGCCACGCGGAGGGGAAGACCCGTCGAGAGAATCAAGGAGATGACTGACGCAGAAGAATTCCGGGTGCAGCGGATCGAGCGCTTCGATGTCGATCTCGAGGTGCCGGGCGACAAGAGCATCTCGCACCGGGTGGCCATGATCGCGGGGCTTGCCCGCGGAGCCTCGAACATCACCGGCTTCCTCCCGAGCGAGGACTGCCTCAACACCCTCAATGCAATGCGGGCCTGCGGGGTTGCCCATGGAGTCCGCGAGGAGATGCTTGGATTCGGGCCGACATCGCTCCGGATCGAAGGTCGTGCGATGCGTCTGGCGGCCCCATCGCAGCCCATCGATTGCGGGAATTCAGGAACCGGCATGCGTCTGCTCGCCGGCTTGCTGGCGGGGCAGTCGTTCGGCTCCGAGTTGTTCGGCGACGCGTCGCTTTCCGGAAGACCGATGGGGCGGATCACGACTCCCCTTCGCGAGATGGGGGCGGAGATCGAGACCCTGGGCGAGAAGGACGGCTGTGCGCCGCTGAAGATTCATCCCGCCGTGCTGACACCCATTCGCTACGAGCTGCCGGTCGCCAGCGCGCAGGTGAAGAGCGCCGTGCTGCTTGCGGGTTTGTTCTGCGAGGGGACGACCACGGTCGTGCAACCGGCCACGACGCGGGATCACACCGAACGAATGTTCGAGGCTTTCGGGATCCGTGTGGTCGAGGACGGCAACACGATTTCCATCGATGGTGGTCAGGTTCCGGTCGGGCGCGATTTCCATGTGCCTGGAGACATTTCAAGCGCCGCCTTCTGGGTGGTCGCGGCGGCGGTGCGACCGGGATGCAGGCTGGTCCTGCGGCGGGTCGGCCTGAATCCGACCCGCACGGCGATTCTTGATGTGATCGAGCGCATGGGGGCGACGGTCGTCCGCAAACCCGTCGTCGATGCGGTTGGCGAGCCCTACGGGGATGTGGAAGTTCACGGGGCGGATCTCCAGGGAACGGATCTGTTGCCCGAAGAGATTCCGAACCTCATCGATGAAATTCCGGTCATCGCAGTGGCGTCCGCCCTGGCAAGCGGGCGCACCCGCATCCGCAATGCGCGCGAATTGCGGGTCAAGGAAACCGATCGAATCGCGACAACCCTCGAGGGGCTTCGCGCGATGGGTGCTTCGGTCGAGGAGTTCGACGATGGCATGGAGATTGAGGGAGGAAGCCTGAATGGTGCCACGGTGAAAAGCTACGGAGACCACCGCATCGCCATGGCATTCGCCATGGCGGGTTTGCACGCCGCGGGGGAGACGCGGGTGATCGGCACCGCCTGTGTGCGGACCTCCTACCCGGGTTTCTCCCACCAGCTCGCAGCGGTCCAGGCCGGCAGGACGGACGCCGCCAGCTTCGACCTTCCCATCGTTCCCGTCGCTTCATGAAATCCCACATCGCCATCGCCATCGACGGCCCGGCGGCTTCGGGCAAGAGCACCCTGGCCGGTCGTCTGTCCGAACGCCTGAACCTGACCATGGTCAACTCCGGCGAGATGTACCGGGCGGTGACCTGGCGGTTGCTCGACCTGAGGGTCGATGTGTCCGATGCGTCCGCAGTGGTCGAAGCCCTCGGGGCGATGGACCTCGAATGCGGCGTGGAGGGCCGGATGTCGACGATCAAGGTCGATGGCCTGCATCCCGGGACGGAGCTTCGCAGCGAGGCCGTCAATCGCTCGGTCTCCACGGTTTCGGCGGTGCCGGAAGTGCGGCGGCGGCTGGTGGAACTCCAGCGCGAGTATCTTGATTTCACCGACGTCGTGATGGAAGGGCGTGACATCGGTTCCGTGGTTTTTCCGGACACGCCTTTCAAGATTTACATCGATGCCGACGCCGATGTGCGGGCGAAACGGCGCACGGACGTGGGGGAGGTGGATTCCGTGCTCGATCGCGACCGTGAGGACAGTTCTCGGAAGACCGCACCGCTGATGGTCCCGGATGGAGCGGCGCGGCTGGACACCTCGAAGCACACGATCGAAAGTGGCGTGCTGGCGGCGCTCGAAATTCTCCGGGGCCAGGGTCTCGATCTGGAAGAGCGATCATGATGCGTTGGATCTACTGGTCGGGATGGCTGATCTTCCGCAGCGCGTTTCGGTCGCTGTTCGGCCTTCGCGTGCGCGGCGCCGAAAACCTGATCGAGGACGGGCCGGTGCTGGTGGTGGCGAATCACCAGAGCTTTCTCGATCCGCCGCTGATCGGCACGCTATACGGCAGCGAGATGCATTTCCTCGCCCGCAAGACCCTCTTCAAGGAGGGGTTCCTCCGCTGGCTCTACGGCCAGTGGAATTCCATTCCGGTCGATCAGGAGAAGCCGGACATGAGCAGCCTCAAGACCATCATCCGGCGCCTGAAGGAGGGCAACCGGGTGCTGGTGTTCCCCGAGGGCGCGCGGACGATGGATGGGTCGCTCGGCGAGGCTCAGCCCGGGGTGGGATTGATCGCGGTGAAGGCCGGCGCCCCGATTCAGCCGATCCGGATCCGGGGCGCCCGCCGGGCCCTGCCGCGGGGCAGCGCCTGGATCCGCCTGGCCCGGATCGAGGTCCACATCGGCGAGCCGATCCGCTTGAGCAAGGCGGAGCTGAAGGAATTCACCGGCAAGGATGGCTACGCCCGGATGGCCAAGCGAATCATGGCCGAGATTGGCCGGCTCTGAGGTCTCACTTGAGGGTGAGTTCGACCGGGCAGTGGTCGGAGCCCGTCACCTCGGCGAGGATGGCCGCCGACTTCATTGACTTGGCCATGTCGGCATCGACCCCGAAGTAGTCGATGCGCCAACCGACATTTCGCGAGCGGGCCCCGCCGCGGTAGCTCCACCATGAGTAGGCGTTTTCGAGATCGGGGTGAAAACTCCGGAAGCTGTCGATGAATCCGGAGTCGAGCAGTTGCGTGAATCCCTCCCGCTCCTCGTCAGAGAAGCCGGCGCTGCGACGGTTCTGCGCCGGGCGGGCGAGGTCGATTTCCCGGTGTGCCACGTTGAGGTCGCCGCAGAAGATGACCGGCTTTCCTCGTCCCCGGAGCTCCCCGAGGTAGGCCCGGAAGGCCGTGTCCCAGTCCATGCGGTAAGGAAGGCGGCGCAATTCGTTCTGCGCGTTGGGCGTGTAGACGTTGACCAGCCGGAACTCGTCGAATTCCAGCGTGATCACGCGTCCTTCGCTGTCGTGTTCGGGTCGTTGCATCCCGACTTCGACGGACAGGGGTTCGGTGCGGCTGAAGACCGCCACGCCGGAGTATCCGGGTTTCTCGGCGGAGTTCCAGAAGCCGTGATAACCACCGAACTCCAGCGGCAGTTGCACCTGATCCGGCCGGGCCTTGGTTTCCTGGAGGCAGAGGACATCCGGCGCGGTGGTCTGGAGAAAGTCGCCAAGTCCCTTGCCGAGACACGCGCGGATGCCGTTGACATTCCAGGAAACGAGCTTCATGCGGCAAGGCTGAGGGTCGACCTTCGAACTGAGAAGTGCCAATTTCTCCGATGCGGCGCGGTGCCGGATCGAGCTCAAAAGAAAAAGACCGCGGCCGGAGCGGCGCGCGGTCTTTTCGAGAGGATGGTTTCAGGCGGATCAGCGCTTGGAGAACTGGAAGCGCTTGCGGGCACCGGGGCGTCCGGCCTTCTTGCGCTCCTTCATCCGCGGGTCGCGGCGCATGAAGCCACGCGGCTTGAGTTCCTTGCGAAGCTCGGGCTCGAAGATGGTGAGTGCGCGGGACACCGCGTGGCGGATCGCTTCCGCCTGGGCCTGGAGTCCGCCGCCCTTGACGATGACATCCATGTCGAAGCGGTTCAGGAGGTTGGCGGTCTGCAAGGGAGCGAGAACCGCGCCCTGAAGAGCAAGAGTGGGGAGGTAGTCCTCAAAGCCCCGGCCGTTGATCGTGATCTTGCCGCTACCTTCGGCGAGGCGGGCGTGGGCGACCGCGGTCTTGCGACGACCGGTGGCGGCGAGAGTTTGGGTGGCTGCTGCTGCGCTCATGTTTCAGTGGTGGAGAGTGGTGTCTCGGGGGATGAAATTCAGGCGACCTCGTAGGCCGCCGGTTGCTGGGCTTCGTGGGGATGCTCCGGTCCGGCGTAGACCTTGAGCTTGCCAAGCTGGGCCCGCCCGAGGCGGTTCTTCGGGATCATTCCCTTCACGGCCCGCTCGACGAGGAGCACCGGGCGGCGCTTGCGAACCATGCGGGGGGTCTCGACCTTCTGGCCGCCGACGTAGCCGCTGAAGCTGGTGTAAATCTTCTCCCGCTCCTTGTTGCCGCTCAGGCGCACCTTGTCGGCGTTGATCACGATCACGAAATCACCGGTGTCGATGTGGGGTGTGAAGATCGGCTTGTGCTTGCCACGCAGGAGGCGGGCAGCTTCCACGGCCACCTGACCGAGGATTTTGTTTTCGGCGTCGATCACGAACCACGTGCGTTCGACGTCGGAGGGCTTGGCGGAGAAAGTCTTCATGATGATCAATAGAAAGGCCTGCGGAAGGCGACAAAACCCCCCTGCTCGGAAGGGCGGGCAAGCTAGGGAGCCGGGTTCAGGGTGTCAATCGGAAATCCGTGGGTTTCCGCACCCCGGATTGAACTCACCGTTTTACCGGATCTCCAAGGAATTCCGGAGTTTTCCGATTGAAACGCCGCCGCCGATCCGCAAGCCTGCCACCGGAGAGGGCGCGAGACGTCCTGCCCACAGCAATTCATGAGTAATCGAGGAAGAGGGAGAGGCGGACGCCCGGGTGGTCGACGCCGCAGGCGCAACGATCTGGATCGTCGCAACAAGCTGGTCAATGATGACGGCGAAGAGAAGGCCGTCGAAGTCGAGGGCGTGATCACCTCGGTTCTGGCCGGCACCCAGTTTCGGGTGGAGTTGCAAAGCGGCCACGAGGTGCTCGCGCACATTTCGGGCAAGATGCGCAAGCGCTTCATCCGCCTGGTCGTCGGCGACCGGGTGAAGATGGAGATGTCGCCCTACGACGTCACCAAGGCCCGGATCGTCTACCGGCTGGGCTGAGGCGGTTGCCGGAGTCCGGGATCAGGTCGCGGCTTCGGTGAAGCTTTCCAGGGTCTCGGAGGCGGGGGCCTTGCCGCGGCGCTCGATTTCGATCTCGCCGAAGACTCCGGTCTGGCGCAGGACGAACTGGTTCATCTTCATCAGTTCCAGCACCGCCAGGAAGGTCACGATGACCTCGGACTTGGTCGTGGCATCCTCGAAGAGTTGGTCGAAGCGGCAGGCCTGACCCGATGCGAAGCGGTCGAGCAGCATCTCGATCTTGTCGGCCACGGTGAAGCGGTCGTCGACGATGTCACCCAGTTCGTGCGACTCCTCGAAGCGCTTGAGGACGTTCTGGAAGGCGCGGATCAGGTCGAAAATCGAGACTTCGGCGAGGGGGGGTGGCTCGGGATCCACCTCCGGCTTCTCAGGTTGCAGGGCGAAGCGGTCCGCCTGCTCCACTTCGCGCCGGCTGAGGATGCTGGCGGCGTCCTTGAATTTCTTGTACTCGATCAACTGCCGGATCAGCTCCCACCGCGGGTCGTCCTCCTCGGCCTCTTCGTCCGGCGGCTGTTCCTGGCGCGGCAGCAGCGTGCGGCTTTTCAGATACATCAGGTTGGCGGCCATGACGATGAATTCGGCAGCCAGATCGATGTTGAGAAGGCGGAACGTCTCGATGTAGCGGAGATACTGGCCGGTGATCCGGGTGATCGAAATGTCCTGAATGTCGACCTCGTCCTTTTTGATCAGGTAAAGGAGCAGGTCGAGCGGACCCTCGAAAATATCCAGCCGGACCTTGTAATCGTTGCCTTCCACGCCGAGAGAGCTAGGGGATGACCCCGGCTTGTGCTAGGGGAAATTTACCTCGCAAGCAAACATCGGGATCGCTCTAATTCGCGGGCCTTCAGTCTTATGGAAACGCAGAATCCCCAGGAATTCAACCAGCGCCTGAACCAGTGGATTGCCAGCCAGGGGTTCTGGTTCCAGCTGCGCCACTCGATGTCGAGCGGCGGGGGGTGGTCGGCGACCCTGTTCCACCTCATGCGGCTGCTTGTCCGGATCGCGATCGTGCTGGCATTGGTCGGGCTCGGATTCTTCTACTACCTGGTCAAGCGGGTGGATTCGGCCGGTTTTCGGACCTCGATTCGTGCCGGGTTCGAGGAAGCACTGAATGCCTCAGATGCCAAGATCTCCGGGTTTCGGAGGGTCCAAGGCCAGGCGATGGTCCGGCGGGTGGGTGCGACGGGAACGGAGGAGTCCTTCTTCCAGTCGCTGGAGGCCGGGAACCTGCAGTTCGACATGGGATTTCTTGACGGTGTGACCCACGGCTGGGAGGCCGGGGTGATCAAGATGAACTGGCTCGACGCCGAAATCCGCGCCGGGGCCAATTCCGAAGAGTCGGGAGCGGCGGGAATCGAGAGTGTTTTCGCGGAGTATCCGGGTTTTGTGGTGCAGGGGCTTGAGGTGACCAATGCCCGTCTGACCTGGGGGTATTCCGAACGGACCTTCGGCGGGATCACGGGAAGCCGCATGGTCGCAACCCGCACCGCGGGTGGCTGGCGGCTCCGCTTCCGGGGAGGATATTTTTCACAGAACTGGATCCGGAGGTTCGACATCGATCAACTGGTCATCTTCTGCAGCCCCGACGGCCTCGTGGTCGAGGAGGGAATGCTGAGTGCGGGTGACGGCACCGTGCGCTTTGAGAATGTCGAGGTGGGTGGCTCCAGCGAGCTGCCGGAACTCTCGGGGACTCTCATTTTCGAGAGGATTCCCCTGAGTTCGGTCCTCCCTCCCAATGTTCATGAGATGGTCGAGGGAAGCTTCTCCGGCGAGTTCGAGATCGGGGGGTCGACCAATTCCACCGAAGGACTGACATTTTCCGGATCGGGAAATCTGGACGGCCCGGAGTCGATCTCGATCCGCAGCGAGCTGCATCTGTTCGAGGCGCTTGACGTGGTCGACGTGTTCAACAGTTACAAGCGTGTCGATTTCGACCAAGGCAGCTTCGAACTCTACACGCAGTCCGGCGAGTTGGTGTTGTCGCAGCTCAACCTGGTGGCCCGCGACCTGATGGAGGTGCAGGGCCGGATCACGGTTCGCCGGCCTCAGGACGACGAACTCGAGCGGTTGTTCGGAGTCGCTGCCATGGCCGACGGTCTGGCCGGGGGACTCGCGGCCGAGAAGGAAAAGGAACTTCGGATGAGCCTGAAGAAAGCGGGTCAGGCATCCAAGGAGGATGAGGAGAACGAGGCCGTCGATCCGGAGGAGGTCGGTTTCTTCGACGACATTGCCGACGAACGCCGGCTCCGCCGGGATGCGATGGACCGTGCTCGAAATCTCTTCGTCTTCGATGGTGGTGTGAGGATCATGATCCCCGGCGACGCCTTCGAGAGATCCCGCGAGTTGCGCGAGCGTTTTCCGGTCGACCAGGCCAGCGGCCGGGTCGGGGTGGACGTTCCGCTGCAGGGGACGCTCGGCAACATCACGCTCGAACTCGCCGAGGAGATCCTCAGCCGGGGTGCCAGCGATTGATGGCCGGAGGGCCGACCTGCCCTGGCAGGCATCGCGACTACGCCGGATTTTTCCGCGGCGCGAGGCCCAGGCTGGCGTAGATCTCCCGCGTCGCGGCGCTCTTGTTGAGCGTGTAGAAGTGGATTCCGTCGACCCCTTCGTCGAGGAGACCGGTGGCCTGCTCGGCGGCGTGGTGGATGCCGACGCGCGCCACGGACTTCGGATCGTCCCCGGCCCGGTCGAGCGCCCGGAGCAGGCGGGCGGGAAAGCGTGCCCCTGCCGCGAGGTCGGCCATGCGGCTCATTCCCTTGGTACTCGTCACCGGCATCAGTCCCGCAATGACCGGGACGTCGATCCCGGCGTGGCTGCAGCGATCACGGAAGTCGAGGAAATCTCGGTTGTCGAAGAACAGCTGGGTGCAGATGTAATCGGCCCCGGCATCCACCTTCGCCTTGAGATGGTCGAGTTCCATCAGCCGGTTGGGGGTGGCGGGATGCCCTTCAGGGAAGCCCGCGACCCCGATGCCGAAGCCCCGCGGATCGGGATGGCGGCCGCTGGCATTGAACCGCTGGATGAACCTCACCAGGTCCGAGGCGTGGCGGAAGTCGGAGTCGGACCAGTCGTAATCCGGCTGGTCCTTCGGGGGGTCGCCCCGCAATGCCAGGATGTTGGCGACGCCCGCCTCGGCGTAGCGTTCGAGGATGGACTGGATTTCCGCCTCGCTGTGCCCGACGCAGGTCAGGTGGGGAATGGGCGGGATTCCGGTGGTTTCCTTGATGCGGACGACCAGGTCGTGCGTCGCGTCCCGGGTCGTCCCTCCCGCCCCGTAGGTCACCGAAACGAACGACGGGTCGTAGCTTTCGAGATCGACGATCGTCTGGTAAAGTTCACCCCACGCGGCTTCGGAGCGCGGTGGAAAAAATTCGAAGGAAAAGGACGGGCGGCGTTGGCTGAGAATGTCCGAAATGTGCATGAAGAAGGTGGCGGAGAATGAACTGGTCGATGCCCGCTCCGCGAACAAAAATTCCCGGGTGGGCCGCAACCATGAACGCTGCCGCGGGTTCACCCTGCTGAAACCGGCATGACCGGAATTTCCACTGCGATGAAGCTTCCGACACTGACTCTTGGTTTGTTGATCGTCTGCGCCCCGGCCTTTGCCAAGGTGGGGGACGGGGATCGGGACCGTGACCGCCCGCGAAACGGCGGGGGAGGGGGCCATTTCCTCCGGGGCGCCGACAAGGATGGGGATGGTGCCGTGTCGTTCGAAGAGTTCTCGAGTCTTGAGCGTTTGGCAAAGCTCCCGGAAGAGAAGCGCAGGGCGCTGTTCGCCCGCCTCGACAAGGATGGCGACGGATTCATCCGAAGGGGTGAGCTTCCCAAGCCGCCCGAGGGCAAAGGGAACCGGCCGCCGCTCGCCATGCGACAACTGGATACCAACCGCGACGGTTCGGTGGATTATGCGGAGTTCCTGGAGGGTCCGTTTGCCAAGCGGATGCCGGAAGAGCGCCGCCGTCCGTTTTTTGACCGACTGGACCGGAATGGAGATGGAAAAATCTCGCCGGAAGACCGCCCCCGCGGGGCGGATCGCGATGGCAGGGACCATCCCGGGCCACCGGACATGCAGGGATTGTTTCCCCGACTGGATGCCAACAAGGACGGATTCCTCGACTTCGAAGAGTTCCGCAAGGCCCCGGGAATCGAGCGCCTCGGCGAAGATGCGCAGGAGGACCGGTTCGAGGAAATCGACAAGAACGGCGACCTCAAACTGGATCCCTCCGAGATGGATGAAGCCCGCCCCGGGCCTGACCGCGGGCGGGGTCCCCGTGACGGCAAGCCGGATCGCCGACCGGACAAAAGGCCCGGTCCCCCGGATCGCCCCGGTCCCCCGGATTCCCATCCTCCGATGATGGAGGAAGGAGCCTGATGCCGGTGCCAGGGTTTACTTGTAGGAGCGCACCGACGGCTTGACCGTCTCCCACTCGAGCTCCTCCTTGTGGAGAACGGGTGCTTGGTCGGTGCCCTTGTATTCCCAGGCCGAGACGTGGCAGAACTCCTCGTCATTGCGCTTCGCTTCGCCGGCGGAGAGGTAACCAGACTTCACCACCTCGTCCTCTTCGGTGTATTGGTGCTCCTCGCGGAAGTGGCCTCCGCAGGATTCCTCCCGCTCGCGGGCATCGAGGCACATCACCTCGGCAAACTCCAGGAAGTCGGCCACCCGGCCGGCCTTCTCGAGTTCCATGTTGAGTCCGCTGCCGGAGCCGGTCACGCGGACGTTTTCCCAGAACTCCTCGCGGATGGAGGGAATCTTCTCAAGAGCCTCGTTCAAGCCTTCGCGATTCCGGGCCATGCCGCACTTGTCCCAGACCAGGAGGCCCAGCTCGCGGTGGAAGGAGTCGACCGAGCGCTTGCCCTGGATGCTGATCAGCTTCTTCGTCTGCGCGGTCACATCCTCGGTGACCTTCTTGAATTCCGGGTGGTCGGTCGTGACGGCTCCGGGCGTCTGGGTCGAAAGATAGACCGCGATGGTCGACGGGATGACGAAATACCCGTCGGCCAGGCCCTGCATGAGGGCCGAGGCTCCGAGCCGGTTCGCCCCGTGGTCCGAGTAGTTCGCCTCACCGAGGACATGCAGGCCCGGCACGTTGGACATGAGGTTGTAGTCCACCCATAGGCCGCCCATCGTGTAGTGCACGGCGGGATAGATCTGCATCGGCGTCTTGTAGGGGTTGGTGCCGGCGATCTTCTCATACATCGTGAAGAGGTTGCCGTAGCTGGCGCGGATCTTGTCTTCGCCGAGTCGCTGGATCGAGTCGCGGAAATCGAGGAACACGCCGAGGCCGGTTTTGGCCACGCCACGCCCCTCGTCGCAGACCTCCTTAGCCGAGCGTGAGGAAATGTCGCGCGGCGACAGGTTGCCGAAGGAAGGATACTTGCGCTCCAGATAGTAGTCGCGGTCCTCTTCCGGGACGTCTCCGGGATCGATTTCGCCCTTGCGGATCTTCTCGGCGGTGTCCGGCGATTTCGGCACCCAGATCCGGCCGTCGTTCCGCAGCGACTCGGACATCAGCGTCAGCTTCGACTGATAGTCGCCGCTGACCGGGATGCAGGTCGGGTGGATCTGCGTGTAGCAGGGGTTGGCGAAGAGCGCCCCCTTTCTGGCCGCGCGCCAGGCGGCGGTGACGTTGCAGCCCTTGGCGTTGGTCGAGAGGAAGAACACGTTGCCGTAACCGCCCGTGGCGAGAATCACGGTGTCGGCGGCATGGCTCGAAATCTCGCCGGTGACCATGTCGCGGACGACGATCCCCTTGGCGTGGCCGTCAACCATCACGATGTCGAGCATCTCGGTGCGTGGATACATTTCCACGCCTCCGTTGGCGATTTCCTTGTTGAGCGCCTGGTAGCAGCCGATCAGCAGTTGCTGCCCGGTCTGGCCCGCCGCGTAGAAGGTCCGCTTGACCTGCGCCCCCCCGAACGAGCGGTTGTCGAGCAGTCCGCCGTATTCGCGGGCGAAGGGAACCCCCTGGGCGACGCACTGGTCGATGATGTTGTTCGAGACTTCGGCCAGTCGGTAGACGTTGGCCTCGCGCGAGCGGAAGTCACCGCCCTTGATGGTGTCGTAGAACAGGCGGTAGATCGAATCGCCGTCGTTCTGGTAGTTTTTTGCGGCGTTGATCCCGCCTTGGGCGGCGATCGAGTGGGCACGCCGGGCACTGTCCTGGTAGCAGAAGCACTTGACCTTGTAGCCCAGCTCGGAAAGTGACGCGGCCGCGGCGCCGCCGGCGAGGCCGGACCCGACCACGATCACGGAAAACTTCCGTTTGTTGGCTGGATTGATCAGCGCCGAGTCCTGCTTGTGCTTCGACCATTTCTGGTCGATCGGGCCCGAGGGAACTTTGCTATCGAGAACAATGGACATGGAATTTTAGGAGCCGAATTTGAAGATTTGAATGGCGACTGGAATGGAGACGAAGCCGATCCAGATCAATGCCGCGTAGCCGACGCTGAGAACGTCCAGCGGCTTGGCGGTCTTCCTGGAGCGGAGTCCGAGCGTCTGGAACATCGACTGGACGCCGTGGGAAAGGTGGGAGCACAGCAGGGTGATGGCGATGAGGTAGAAAAGCGTCGCCGGCCACCAGTTGAAGCCGTCGATGACCATCTGCCATGCGTTGTGCCGCGTGATCTCCTCGCCGCCTCTGACCACGACTTCCTTGTAGCGGTCCGCGGTGTTGTACTCGTTGCCCCACCGCACGGTGAAGTGGAGGAGGTGATAGATCACGAAGGCCAGGATCGTGAGGCCGGTCCAGACCATGATGAGCGAGGACTTCTTCGCCTGGATCGTGCTCTTGAACTCGTACTGTTGCCGCGCGGCGCGGTTCTGTCGGGTCAGCGAGACCGTGGCCGCGATGTGGATCACGATCGCCGCCAGCATCACGATCCGGAAAATCCAGATCCCGGCACCGTGCAGCATGTCGTGGAGGAAATAGGCATAGTCATTGAAGGCCTCCGGACCCGCGTAGACGAGCAGGTTGCCGGTCAGGTGCCCGGCGAGGAAGAGGGTCAGGATGACACCGGTGACCGCGACGAGGTATTTGCGGCCGATGGTGGATCTCCAGACTCGGTCGATGATCTGTGAGCAGGAAGCGGTGGAACTCATGGGCGGGGTGGAATGATCGGAATCCGTCTACGCGGGAGATAACTAGGAAGCGCTCGGCATCCGCGCAAGAGGAGAGTCTGCGGATGCAGCGAAATGCACGGAAAAGCGTGCTCGGTGCGGATTGGCGGCACCTCAGAAAGGCTTGGCGAGTCCGAGGAAGGCGGCAACGGTCCCGAGGGCGAGGCAGATGCCGAGCAAGATGCCGGGAGGAAGCACCTTCCGCCGGGATAATGCGGGAGCGACGCCGAGGACCAGCCAAAGGAGGATTTTCACGTGCCACCAACCTCCGCTGCCGGTCAGTTTCAGGCTGAAAAGAAGGTGCAGCCCGAAGAGGAGAACGACGAGCAAGGAGGCGCCGTGAAGGATGGTGGCCATCTTGCGGTGCTTCTCGGAATCACCGAGGCAAATGGCACCCAAGGCGGCGAAAACCCCGAGGACGCCGGCCACATGGAGGGTCTGGAAGAGGAAGTAGCTCATGGGTGCAGGTTGGACAACGGACCTCACCGGGCAAGGCAAACCGGGGTTTTGAGCCGATGATTGCGGCATCGGGTCGGGCCCCGAAATTTCCGCAAAATTGATGTTGCACGGGGCGGAGTGGATTCCTAGCGTCCGCCCACGCCGCGAGGCGCGCTACCGGGAGCGGTAGTTCAGTTGGTTAGAACGCCGGCCTGTCACGCCGGAGGTCGCGGGTTCGAGTCCCGTCCGCTCCGCCACTTTTCCTCAATCAAGCTGTCCTTTCGGGACGGCTTTTTTGTTTTGGGCGGTGCGAGTCGCCCTGCGGACGGGACGAGAACCCCCGCCGACGCCATGCGAAGCATGGCACGAGGCGTTCCGGGTTTGAATGCAGGCAGCCGAACACCGGGAGGCGATCCGCTTGTCCGCGCGTGGCGCGGCCAGCTGGCATGGCCGGAGCGCAGCGGTGGCAATCCCGTCCGCTCCGCCACTTTTTCAATGCACTGGAACAATTTTCATTCCGGGCCAGACTGCCGCAAGCGATGAGCGATTGGAAACTCTGGAAGGCGACCGCGGCGGGTGTTCTGGCCGAGCGACGGCTGCGACGGCGTGCGCTCACGGGATTCGCGGCGACCTTGCTCGGGATGTTCGCGCTCGGGCTTTGGGGGATCGACGGTTGGTTGTCGGACTCCGTCTGGCGATTCGCCATCTACTGGCTCTTCTGCGCCGGTCTGGCCCTCTTCGTCATGCTGTTCGCGCTCTACGACGCCCTTGCGGCGCTGCGTGAGGAACGCGACCGGTGAGGGTAACCTACTCGTCTTCGGAGTCGACGATTGGATGGCCGACGATATCGTGACCGAGGATCTTCTCGTAGGTCCGGATGTATTCGGCGGCGGTCGCGTTGTGGTTGAAGCGGCCCTTGGCCTCGCGCATGATCCGCTGAATGTGCTCCTCCTTCTCGATCACGGGGCGGCGGTGGAAATTCATCGCCTGATCGATGGCCCAGCGCAGGCCGCCGGAGTCGAAGACATCGAAACGGAAGCCGTTGCCGCGGGCTCGCTCGAGGTCGAGCGGTTCGACGGTGTCGTGGAGCCCGCCGGTGTTGTGGGCGATGGTGAGCGCGCCGTATTTCGGGGCGATCATCTGCGGCAGCCCGCAGGGCTCGAAGGAGGAGGGCATGAGCACGAAGTCCGCCGCCGCGTAACCGAGGTGGGAAAGGCCCTCGTCGAAGTCGCGCACGGCGACGCGATCATGCAAGCCGTACATCTCGACGATCTCGTGGAAATAGCGCTGGTGAGCCCCGCTGGCGATCACCGCGATCTGCAGCAGGTCGTGGTCGTAGGCCTCGATGACTTCGTGAAGGATGTCGGTGACGAGTTGGCAGCCCTTCTGGACCGGGTCGAGTCGGGACGGCCAGAACAGCAGCGGCGAATCGGGGGCGTGCTTCAGGCCCAGTTCGTGTTGCAGGCGCATCTTGTTGGCCCGCTTTCCGGCCATCACGGTATCCACCGAAAAATGGTCCTCGATGTATTCGTCGCGGACCGGATTGAAGGTTGGGTCGGGCGCGTTGAGGATTCCCGTCGCGCAGCCGGCGTGGCACTTGGCTCGGAGTTCGTGCTGGATGTGCGCCGGAATGTGCGAATGCAATCCATCGACGACCTCGCTGAGAAACTTCGGGCTGACGGTGTTGACGTGGTCGGCGGCGAAGATGCCGCTGGTAAGCAGGTCGACGGCGTTGTGACTACGGCTTTCCTCGTAGTTGTAGGGAGGGCGCTCGAAGTAGAGGTGCTTCCAGAAGTCCGCGGCGTCGATGCCGCGGTCCTCGATCTCCTCCATCGTCGTCCTTTCGGTGTGGATGTTGTGGAGGGTGAAGAGCGACTTGATGCCGAAACGCTTGGCGACCGGGGGGATCAGGCCGGTCATCCAGTCGTTGCAGTGCACCAGATGGGGACGCACCTGGGGAAGGATGTGGTTGATGACCTCGCGCTGGAAGGCGAGGGCCACCAGGTGGTTCTCCGAGGCGCTGTAAACCCGTGAGCGGTGGTAGAACACCCGGTCTTCGGCGAGGTGGATGCGTTGCTCCGGGAGCGCCCGGCTGACCTTGCTGTACTCGAGGTCGTGGACCTGGGCGACGTCGAGGTGGAACATCCGGCGGTAGTTCGGCAGCGCCACATGGACGTCGGCCCCCTGGTCGTAGAGGGCCTTGACCAGGGATGCGGACACGTCCGCCATGCCGCCGGCCTTGGCCGACATCCGCTGGGCGAGGTTGCCCATGCCGGGTGGCAGGTAGGTGATCTCCGGAGTGACGACGAGGATTCGCGGACGCTCATTCGGGGAGGGGGATGTCGGAGCTTTGACCATGAAGCGGCGCGAAGATACGTGGGTGCGAAATACAGGCAAAGGTCAAAGCGAGCCCAGCCGAGGAATTTCCCGCTCCCGTTTGCTCTTGCGGGGCTGCGGGGCGGGCGGCATGGATGGCCCATGACTTCCGACCTGGAGCAACTTTTCGGCTTCTTGCGCTTTCCGAGCATCTCGACCGATTCGCGTCATTCCGCCGACGTCCGGGCCTGTGCCCGGTGGCTTGTGCGGACGGCCGAGGACTTCGGCTTCGAGGCATCCCTGCACGATACCCCCGGCCATCCGGTGGTGCTTGCCCGAAACGTGCATCGCGAGGGCCGCCTGAATGTCCTGATCTACGGCCACTATGACGTGCAGCCGGTCGATCCGTTGGACCTTTGGGAGAGCGCTCCTTTCGAGCCGGAGATCCGCGATGGCCGGATCTGGGCGCGGGGATGTGCCGACAACAAGGGTCAGATGCTGGCCCACCTGATCGGGGCGGGGAAGACCCTCCGGGAAAGTGGCGACCTTCCCGTGAACCTGACCTTCCTGTTCGAGGGCGAGGAGGAGATCGGCAGCCCCAACCTGGCACCGTTCCTCAGGGATCACCGCGAAGAACTGGCCTGCGACGTGATTGCCGTCTCGGACACCGGCATGGTGGCGCCCGGGGTGCCGACGATGGACTACGGCCTGCGGGGCATCGCCTGCTGTGAGGTCATCCTGCGGGGCCCGGAAAGGGACCTGCACTCGGGGCTTTTCGGGGGTGCGGTGGCGAATCCGGCGACGGCGGTGGGCCGGTTGATCGCCAGCCTGCACGATGCCGACGGGCGCATTCAGGTCGAGGGGTTCTACGACGATGTCCGCGAGCTTGAAGCGTGGGAGCGCGAGATGTGGGCGAAGGTTCCCGGGGTCTCGGACGGGGATTTTCTGAAAGTCACCGGCTCTCCCTCGCTCTTCGGCGAGAAGGGGTTCAGCCCGGCCGAACAGACCTGGGCCCGGCCGACGGCGGAGGTCAACGGGGTCGGGGGCGGCTACCAGGGCGAGGGCTCGAAGACGGTGATTCCGGCGGAGGCGATGGTGAAGCTCTCGTTCCGGCTCGTCCCCGATCAGGACCCGAAGGACATCATGGCCAAGGTCAAGGGCCACCTCGAGGCTCACTGTCCGGCGGGGGTCACCGTCGAGGTGGTGCCCGGCCACGACGGGAAGCCGTACCTGACCGACCCCAACAGCCGCTTCGGCAAGGCCGCGCAGGAGGCGCTCCGGAACGCGTTCTCGGCGGAACCCGTGATGATCCGCGGGGGTGGCAGCATTCCCATCGTGCAGGACTTCCGGGAGATTCTTGGAGCCGACACCCTCCTTCTTGGTCTTGCTTTGTCCGACGCGCAGATCCATTCACCCAACGAGAACTTTCCGGTCGAGAACTTCGAAGCCGGAATCCGCCTGAACCGGGCGTTGCTCGAAGCCCTTTCCAAGACCCGCGATGTCTGACACCACGAAATCAAAAAACGACTTCATCCGCGAGATCATTGCGGAGGATCTCGAAAGCGGAAAACATGCGACCACGATCACGCGCTTCCCGCCGGAGCCGAACGGCTACCTGCACATCGGTCACGCCAAGGCGATCTGCCTGAACTTCGGCATCGCCCGCGAGAACGCCGGCAGCGGCGCACGCTGCCACCTGCGCTTCGACGACACCAATCCCGAGAAGGAAGAGGTCGAGTACGTCGAAAGCATCAAGGAGGACGTCGCGTGGCTCGGCTTCGACTGGGGCGGGCACCTCTATTATGCCAGCGACTATTTCGAGTTCTTCCACGACTGCGCGGTGGCGCTGATCGAAAAAGGGCTGGCCTACGTCGACGAGCAGACCCCCGAGCAGATCAAGGAAACCCGCGGCAACCTCCAGACGCCCGGCACGCCCTCGCCTTACCGGGATCGTCCGGTGGCGGAGAGTCTCGACCTCTTCGCCCAAATGCGGGCGGGTGATTTCAAGGAAGGCGAGGCGGTGCTGCGGGCGAAGATCGACATGGCCTCGTCGAACATGGTCATGCGCGACCCGGTGATCTACCGGGTGATCCACTCGCCGCACCACAACACCGGCGACGCCTGGTGCATCTATCCGATGTATGACTTCGCGCATCCGCTCGAGGACGCGCATGAGCACATCACGCATTCGCTGTGCACGCTCGAGTTCGAGATCCACCGGCCGTTCTACGACTGGGTGATCGAGCATTGTCCGGTGCCGGCACGGCCGCGCCAGATCGAGTTCGCGCGGCTGAACCTGACCTATACGGTGATGAGCAAGCGCAAGCTGCTGACCCTGGTGAAGGAAGGACACGTCGAAGGCTGGGACGACCCGCGGATGCCGACGCTCAGCGGCCTGCGGCGGCGCGGCGTGCCGCCAGAGGCGATTGTGAAATTCTGCGAGCGGATCGGGATCACCAAGTTCAACGGGACGACCGATGTCGCGCTGCTCGAGTTCGAAATCCGCGATTTCCTCAACCGGGAGGCGCAGCGCCGGATGGCGGTGCTGGATCCGGTGAAGGTCGTGCTGGAGAACTACGAGGAAGGTCGTAGCGAGGAAGTGGACGTGGTCAACAACCCGGAGAAGCCGGAGGAAGGCAGCCGCAAGGTGAAGCTGGGCCGCGAGCTGTGGATCGAGCGTGACGATTTCATGGAGGATCCGCCGAGGAAATTCTTCCGTCTCGGTCCCGACCGCCACGTGCGGCTGCGCGGCGGCTACATCATCAAGTGTGTCGGCTTCGAGAAGGGCGAGGACGGCGAGATCACCGAGATCCGCTGCGAGTATCTTCCGGACACGGTGGGCAGGGACGCGCCCGAGGGGGTGCAGTGCAAGGCGGCGATCCACTGGGTTTCTGCGGAGTTCGGCGCCGAGGCGGAAGTCCGGCTTTATGACCGGCTGTTCACCGAGGAAGATCCCGATGGGGCCGAAGGCGGCTTTGTTTCGGTGCTCAATCCGGAATCGAAGCAGACCGTCATGGCGCGGGTCGAGCCCTCGCTGGCCGGGGTCGAGCCGGAGTGGCGCTGCCAGTTCGAGCGGCTCGGCTATTTCGTCGCCGACCGCCGGGATCACGTGCCCGGCGAACGGCCGGTATTCAACCGCACCGTCGGGCTGCGAGATTCGTGGGCGAAGAAGAAGTAGGCATGGTTCGCGACGAAGAATTGCAGGCGGCTGCCCGTGCGGCGGGCGTCGGCGAGGGCGAGCGGCACATCTTCCTGTGTGCGGACCCTTCGAAGCCGAAGTGCTGCAATCCGGTGGACGGAGTCCGGTCGTGGGATCATCTCAAGCGTCGGCTCGGCTCGCTGGGACTCGGCGCTCCGAGAATCCTCCGCACCAAGGCCGACTGCCTGCGGGTGTGCATCGCGGGCCCGGTGGCGGTGGTTTATCCCGAGGGTGTCTGGTACCACTCGTGCACGCCCGAGGCGCTGGATCGGATCATCGACGAGCATCTGGTTCAGGGCCGCCCGGTAAGGGATCTGATCCTCGACGGTGGAAATCGCGAGTGACGGCCCCGCCCGGCGTGGATAGAAGTCCGGCGACTTGATGAAGATCGGAATCGCGCAGATCAATGCGGTGGTCGGGGATTTCCCCGGGAACGCCAAGCGCCTGCTCCAGGCCTACCGGGAGTGCCTCGAGAAAGGGGCGGAACTGGTGGTGAGCCCGGAGATGGGCCTGGTCGGTTATCCGCCGCGCGATCTCGTCTTCAAGAGCCAGTTCGTGCCGAAGTGCCTGCAGGCGCTCGACTACCTGGCCACTGAGATCGGGGAGGTGCCCTTTCTCGTCGGCTACGTCGATCACCATGAGTCGGATCAACCCGGGAAGCCTTTCCGCAACGCGGCGGCGTGGTTGGAGAGGGGCGAGGTGCGGGCGAAGCGGTGGAAGACGCTGCTGCCGACCTACGATGTGTTCGACGAGCGTCGCTATTTCGAGCCGGCCGCAGCGTGTGAGCCCGTCGAGTGGCGCGGCCGCAAGATCGGCGTCACGATCTGCGAGGACATCTGGACCGACGATTATCTCGACCGGCCTTTCTACCGTCGGGATCCGGTGCGGGAGCTGAAGGAAGCCGGGGCGGAGATGATCGTCAACCTCTCCGCCTCACCCTTTCATCTGGGGAAGCCGGAGCAGCGGGAGGAGATGCTGGCATCGGTGGCACGCAAGGCCGCGCTGCCGCTGGTCTACTGCAATGCGATCGCGGCCCAGGACCAGTTGGTGTTCGACGGGCACTCGGTGGTCGTCGGGCCGAGCGGTGAGGTGGTGGCGAAGCTGCCGGGTTTTGAGGAGGCGTGTGAGGTTGTGGACCTGCGGCAGGATGCCGCAGAGACGGTCCCGCGGTCGCGGGTCAGGATGCCGCAGCCACCCTGCGAGCAGCTGTGGCGGGCGCTGGTGCTGGGGCTGCGGGACTATGTGCAGAAGACCGGCTTCGAGACGGTGTGCCTGGGACTCAGTGGCGGCATCGACTCGGCGCTGACGGCGGCGGTGGCGGCCGAGGCGCTGGGTGCGGACAAAGTCCACGGGCTGACGATGCCGAGCCCTTACTCGTCGGGCGGCAGCGTCGCCGATTCCTTCGCGCTGGCGGAGAACCTCGGGATCCGCTGCGACGAGGTGCGGATTTCCGACATCTTCGAAGAGGTGAAGCGCACGATGGCCCCGCTTTTCGTCGGCGAGGCCGAGGATGTGACCGAGGAAAACATGCAGGCCCGGATCCGCGGGTTGCTGCTGATGTCCCTCTCCAACAAGTTCAACCACCTGCTGCTGACGACCGGCAACAAGAGCGAACTGGCGGTCGGCTACTGCACGATCTACGGCGACATGTGTGGAGGTTTGGCGGTGATTTCGGACCTGCCCAAGACCCGGGTTTACGACCTCTGCCGCTGGCTCAACCGGGAGCGGGAGGTCATTCCGTGGAACACGATCGAAAAGCCCCCGAGCGCCGAGTTGCGGCCGGACCAGAAGGACCAGGATAGTTTGCCGGAGTATGATGTTCTGGATGAAATCCTGGAAGCCTACGTTGAACGTCACCTTTCGACCGATGAGATCGTGGATCTCGGGTACGAGGAGGACCTGGTGCGCTGGGTGCAGCGCCGCGTGGACTTGAACGAATGGAAGCGCCAGCAGGCGGCCCCGGGGATCCGGGTGACCTCGAAGGCCTTCGGGATGGGACGGCGGATGCCGATCGTGCAGCGGTTTACAGGGTGAGACGTGGGACCCCCTGAAGGGGGAACTACGAACAGAACAAGCGCGCCAGTGGCGTACGTAGTTCCTCCTTCAGGAGGTCTAATCGATACTCGCCGGCTCAGTAGTCCTCGACGGGCGAGCGGGCGGCGTTCTCGGGGCTTTGCTCGTCGGCGGCGGCCTCGCCGAGGGTGTCGATGCGGAGCTGGCGGACTTCCAGGTCGAGGGCCTGGTGCGCCGCAAGGGTGAAGTCGTCCGGCGGGGCGAGTCGTTGCTTGAAGCGGTCGAGGTTCTCCAAGGCCGGATCCAGTTCCGCGGCCCTGGTGGACTCGAGGGTTCTCAGCGCGTCCTCGGCGGCCTCGAGGCGGTGGCAGATCATGACGAAGTCGTTGCCGGCGCGAACGGCGCGGCGGATCGTTTCCTCCCAAGAGAAGGTGTTGAGGATGGCGCCCATGTCGAGGTCGTCGGTCATCACCAGCCCCCCGAATCCGAGATCGCCGCGGAGGCAGTCGCGGATGACGGCGGTGGAGAGCGACGCGGGGTTCTTCTCCGCGTCGAAGCAGGGGTAGTGGGCGTGTCCGATCATCATGCTGTCGACCTTGTCGGCGAAGTGCCGGAAGACGGCGAGCTCGGTGGCGTCGAGCTCGGCGCGGGAGCGGTCGATGCGCGGGAGGTCGTGGTGGGGGTCGAGGCCGGCGAAGGTGTAGCCGGGGAAGTGCTTGCCGCAGGAAAGGATGCCGTGTTCCGCCATGGCGGCGCGGAAAAGCTCGGCCTTGTCGATCGTTTCTCCGACCGAGCTTCCCCAGCAACGTCCCTTGAGCGAGTTGTCGGCCTCGTCGTCGAAGGAAATGTCGAGCACCGGGCAGAGGTCGAGGTTGAAGCCGAAGAGCCTGAGCAGTCGGCCGGTGAGATTGCCGTGGCGGCGGATGAGTTCGGGCTCGTCGCGGTCACGCAGCTGTTGGGCGCTGGGGGGTTCGTGGCCGATGAGTCGCAGGCGGGAGACGCGCCCTCCCTCCTGGTCGATGGTCACGACCGGTTCGACCGGCGACAAGTCGCGCAGGTCGTCGACGAGCTTCCGCAGTTGCACCGCGGACTCGATGTTGCGGCCGAAGAGGATGTAGCCGCCGGGCTGCAGTTTTTTCAGTCGCGTGGCGGTGGCGGGATCCAGTTCGGTGCCGGGGATGCCGATGAGGAGAAGTTGGTTGGGCTGGCTCACGGCGCGAGGCTGCGCCTCGAAGTTCCAAGTGAGAAGTTCCAAGTGCCAAGGAGGAGATCTCCGTGCGGTCCGGATCAGGCGATCCTCTCAGTAAAGGTACCGGGTATTTCGCGACGCTGGCGTGCCGAGGCGATAAGATGCAGCTCGTTGTCCTCGATCCACCACAGGGCGCGTTGCTTGAAGCGCCGCGCAATCGCGAGGGCGGTGCCAAGGTCCGTGACGATGGCCCAGCCGGGCTCGGCGTGGGAGTGGTCCGGCGCGTGTCCGGTGGCGCGGAAATGGGGGAGGAGCTTGCGCTCCAGGAGACGCCGCAGACGCTGGTCGGCGGTGGCGTTCATCCGCGGCGACCAAGGGCGGTCCATCGGGTTGTGGGCGGTGATGATGGCGAACCGCGGTGGTAGCGGATCGGGTGCGCCGACCAGAGTGAAACGGGTTTCGTAGTAGCTGGCGGGGAAGCTCACGCCGGGGCGATTTCGTCGATGCGCTTGAGCAGGTCCTCCGTCAGTGCCGGTCGGTCGAGCGCGTCGAGGCAGTCGTCGAGCTGGGCGACGGTGCGGGCACCGATCAATGCCGAGGTGACGCCCTTCTGCTGGAGGGCCCAGCGCAGGGCGAGGTGCTGGAGCGGCATGCCGGCCTCGTCGGCCACGGCACCGAGTTGGCGGATGCGGTCGAGCTGCTGCTCCACCTGCTCGGTCTGGAGGAACCCCTCGGGACGTCCCGCGCGGGACTCCGACGGGATGCCGTCGAGATACTTGCCGGTGAGCATGCCCTGGGCGAGCGGGCTGAAGACGATGGAGCCGATCCCCTTTTCGTCGAGCCACTCGTGGATGCCCTTCGACTCGGGCCAGCGCTGAAGGATGGAATAGGGCGGCTGATAGATCAGGCAGGGGGTGCCGAGGTCGGCGAGGATCCTGACGGCCTTCTTGAGTCGCTTGAGCGGGTATTTCGACAGTCCGACGTAGAGGGCCTTGCCCTGCTGCACGGCGGTGGCGAGGGCGCCCATGGTTTCCTCGATCGGCGTCTTCGGGTCGGGGCAGTGCGAGTAGAAGATGTCGACGTAGTCGAGGCGCAGGCGCTTGAGCGACTGGTCGAGTGAGGAGAGCAGGTGCTTGCGCGAGCCGAACTCGCCATAGGGTCCCTGCCACATCAGGTGGCCGGCCTTCGACGAGATCACGAGTTCGTCGCGGTGGGCGGCGAAGTCCTCGGCGAGGAAGCGGCCGACGTTTTCCTCGGCGCTGCCGGGCGGCGGGCCGTAGTTGTTGGCGAGGTCGAAGTGGGTCAGCCCACGGTCGAAGGCGCGGCGCAGGATGGCGCGGGCCTCGTGCTGGTCATCGACGTGGCCGAAGTTGTGCCAGCAGCCGAGGGAGATCTCGGGAAGCAGCAGGCCGGAGTGGCCGCAGCGGCGGTAGGGCATGCGGTCGAGGTAGCGGTCGGGATCGGCGGAGTGCATGGGGAGATGGGAGATGGGAGATGGGAGACTGGAGGCGGTGCTGAAGCCCCTTGGGGAAAGCGGCGCTGAAGCGCCGCAGTCTAGGTCTTCGGCCTTCGGTCTTCCAGTCTTCTGTCTTCGGGCCTCAGGCCCGGAGGGCGGCCAGCGCTCGCAGCCTTTCCGGGAGCGGGGGATGGGAATAGTCGAGGACGACCCGCAGGCGGTGCGGCGTGAGGTTGGAGAGGTTCTTGGCGGAGAGTTTCTTGAGCGCGCTGATGAGGGGGCCGGGGCCACCGACGGCGTCGGAGGCGAAGGCGTCGGCTTCGAACTCGTGCTTGCGGGACCAGGCGTTGGAAAGGACTCCGAGGAGGCGGCTGGCGGGGGTGAAGAGAATGCCGAACAGGACCAGCCCGACCGCCGGAGTGATCTTGCCCACGCCGAAGGCGTCGAAGAGCTCGCGGGCGAAGGCCCCGTCGCGATCGACCGCCAGACCGAGGAGGAAGAAGAGGACCGCGCTCTGGACAATCGAGACGGCGAGGCGCTGGACGATGTGGCGGCACTTGAAATGACCGATCTCGTGGGCGAGGACGGCCACCAGCTCGTCATCGGTCTGCTCCTCGACCAGCGTGTCGTAGAGGGCGATGCGCTTGGTCTTGCCGAAGCCGGTGAAATAGGCGTTGGCCTTGGTCGAGCGCTTGGAGCCATCCATCACCGAGATTTCGCCGATGGGGAAGCCGCACTTGGCGGCCATGGCCTCGATGGACGAGCGCAGCGGCCCCTCGGGCATCGGCTCGAACTTGTTGAAGAGGGGGAGGATGAGGGTCGGTGCCAGCCACATGAGGACGATCTGGACGACGGTGAAGAGGATCCACGCCCACAGCCACGCCATTTCGACGTTGCCGAAGATCCAGATGACCCCGGCGGCCAGCGGCAGTCCCAGCAGGGCGGAAAGGACGAGGTTCTTGATCTGATCGATGATGAAGGTCTTCGGGGTGGTGCGGTTGAAGCCGAAGCGTTCCTCGATGACGAAGGTGGCGTAGATCGAGAGCGGCAGGTGGATCAGGTAGTGGCCGAGGAAAATGATGCTCAGGAAGGCGAGGCCGGCCGGCAGGCCGTTGCCGAGAGCCGAGCGGGTGAGGTCATCGATCCAGCCGAAGCCTCCGGCGAACCAGAAGGCCAGCAGGGTGAACAGGGAAACGACGGACTCGATGACCCCGAAGCGGGCGTTGGTGCGCGTGTAGTCCTGCGACTTGGCGTATTTTTCCGCGTCGAAAACGTCGGCGAGTTCCTCCGGCGGCTCCGAGCTGAGCGAGCGGAGGTTGAGAATGGTGGCGACGAAGTCGAGATTCCACAGCGCGAAGAGCGCGATGAGGATGATGAGGCCAAGGGCGTTGGGTTCCATGGTTCGCCGTGAGAATGCACCCGGCGCGCGGCAGGGCAAGTGCGGGCTGGCCAAGCGCGTCGGGTGACGGGATGCTGGGTGGATGAAATGGCTGCTCCTCATCGCTCCGACCCTGACGCTGGTGTCGTGCATCGGCCTCAAGGCGACCAAGCACACCTACGCCGGTCCGGCCCGCGGCAGCGAGCTGGGCGGTGCCGAGGTCCGCGTGGCCTTTCGCCCCGAGGGATCGCGACCGGGTTCGTTCATGGTCAGTGCCATGGTGGTCGGTGGCGGCATGGCGACCCTCGACGGGCCGTTCAAGTGGCGGGTCGAGGCCCTGGGCGAGGCGGGCAGGCACGAATCATTCACCGTCCATCGCATCCGGACCCGGACGCTGAAGACGGGTCGCGACGAGTGGTTTCCCGCCGGTGAACTGGGTGCCGTCGCCGAATTCCGTCCGCTGAAGGACAAGCCCGGGGTGGTCCGGGCCCGCTATCCGATTCCCGGATTGCTCAAGGTCAAGCCCGAGGAGGACGGCGGGCTGGAGGTCTGGGTCGATGCCTCGGTGGCCGGCCCGGGCGGGCGCGCGCGGAAGATGCTGAGATTCCGGATGCAGGCGACCGAGGAGGATGCGAGCGAGGTGGTCTTCCTGCCCGTGGAGATCGCCGAAAGCATCGGCACCGACCCGGCGGATTGGGAGGATCCGATGTGGGATTGAGCGTTGCCGCCCGCCCCGGGACGCACTAGGTTTTCCCATGCTTCGGCAGATCTTCCTCGCTTCCGCTGCGGTCATTTGCATGGCCGGCGCCCAGGGTGTGCCGGTCGCGGCCGAAGGCGATGGCGGCACGGCCTCGGCGGACGATGCTTCGATCTTCGGCCGCAAGAACGCCCGGACGATCACGCTCAAGATCCCCGCGCCGAGGGGGCCGATCATCGACCGCGAGGGCCAGCCCTTCGCCCAGAACCGGGTGGCCTACCAACTGGTTCTCCAGTTCGAGCAGTTCGAGGTCGAGGACCGCGAGTCGGTGGTCGCCTGGGGGCGTGAGCGGATCGAGATGGCGAAGTTGCTTCATGAAGGCGTCCGCGAGCCGGATGACGACACGCTTTTCGACCACTACCGGCATCGTCGCTGGCTGCCGTATTACATCACCGAGCCGATGACTGCGGAGGAGGCGGATGCGATCCGGTCGAAGCTGACGCGGGGGCTGGAGTTGCGGGCGGTCTATGAGCGCTACTACCCCGAGAAGTCGCTGGCGGCCCACATCATCGGCTACACCGGCATTGCCGGGAAACTCCCGACCGGACCGATCTTTCCCGATGAGCCCCTGTGGGAAATGAGCGAAGGCCGCGCCGGCTTCGAGAAGATCTACGACGAGGAGCTGCGGGGGACGCCGGCCACGCTGCACCTGCTCTTCAACGAGCAGGGCCAGGAACTGCTCCGCGAACAGAAGGGGCAGCCGAGGGCCGGGGGGGCGGTCGTGACGACGCTCAACATGCGCTGGCAGAAGCGTGCGGAGAAGGTGCTGGATGATTACTCCAATCGCGGGGCTTTCGTGGTGATCGACGTGGCCACCGGCGAGGTGCTGGTGCTGGCCTCGAAGCCGAGCTTCGACCTGAACCTGTGGATTCCGGGCATCAGCCAGACCGAGTATGCCGAGCTGCGGGAAGATGAGGACAAGCCTCTCTACGCGCGGGCCTTCCAGGGAATCTACCCGCCGGCGTCGAGCTTCAAGCCCATCGTCGCGCTGGCGGCGCTCAACGACCACACGATCGAGGAATACACGACGATCAACTGCCCGGCCTACGTCCAGTACGGCAACCACAAGTTGTGGAACTGGTCGAAGTCGGCCTACGGTTCGCTCTCGGTCATTCCCGCCATCAAATGGTCGAACAACCCGTGGTTCGCCCAGGTCGGCAACAAGGTCGGCTCGGGGTCGTTCCTCGGGCTGGCACGGCGGCTGGGCATGGGCACCAGCACCGGCCTGCCGCTCATCGGCGAGGAGCCCGGGCTGGTGCCGACCGCCGCCTGGGTGCGCAAGCGCTACGGTCGCCCGATCACCGAGGGCGATGCGGCCAACTGGTCGATCGGCCAGGGCGCGGTGCTCGCCACCCCGCTGCAGGTGGCCCAGGCCATGGCCGGCATTGCCAATGGGGGCGCGCTTCCGAAGTTGCACCTGATGATGCAGGTTCAGGATTCCTACGGGCAGGTCATCCGCACCGCCCAGCCGGAGCGGCGGAACTGGCTGGGGCTCGACGCCGAGGCCGTCGCAACCGTCCGCGAAGGCATGCGGCAGGTCGTGGACGGGGGCACCGGAAGAAGTGCCGGGCTGAGTTGGACCCAGGTCTGCGGCAAGACGGGCACCGGTCAGTGGGGTCCGGAAAGCAAGCGGCAGGGTGTGGCGTGGTTTGCGGGATTCCTGCCGGCCGACGAGCCGCGCCTCGCGTTTGCCGCGCTCTATGAAGGCCGGCCCGGTCAGCGTGTGAGCGGTGGACGCAATGCCGGGGCGATGGTTCCGGCCTTCTTCAACAGCTTCAAGAGTGAGATCAAGGAGATGATCGCGCCGGCGCCGAAGGCGGTGCTGGTGGTCGCCGAAGTCGAGGAAGAGGAAGCATCCACCGAGGGGGTGATGCGGGCGATTCCGGTCGACCCCCTCGAGCTTGAGCAGTTCGATCCCGACGTGGATCCGGCGCCTCGTGCGCTACCCGTGGACCCCTCGGAGTTGGAGGGCTTTGAGGGGCAACCCTGATTCGGGGGTTTCAACGCTGGACCTTCCGCCGCTGAAGGCCCAAACAAAGCCCGCACCCGAGGCATTTTCCGCCCGGACCTTCCGACACCAACACGACTCTTCGACCCATGGACATCCAGATTGCATCCCTTTGTGACCACGCCGCCGACTACAACGGCAAGCTGGTGCTGACCGGCACCTTCGACACCCTCGGCGCTCGCTCTCTCCCGGTGGTTCACCCGATGTGCGCCCTTGCCCTGCGCCTTTGCTTCACCCAGGAGGACTCCGGCCGCCACAAGCTGTCGGTGAACATCATCAACGAGGATGGCGAGCCGCTTGACCCGAAGAACATGCCCATCGAGCCGGAATTCGATGTCCAGCTTCCCAATGATGCGCCGTTCCTGACCCGCAACCTGATCATGAACCTGCAGGGGCTGCGGTTCACCGAGGCCGGGATCTACTCGATCGACATCGGCTACGACGGGGAGCTCGTGATGCGCCTGCCCCTGCGCATCGTTCACGTCGAGCAGAAGAGCTGAGAAGGTGTCGGCCATTCTTCACCGCTGCGCGCTGATCACCGGGGCTTCCTCGGGGATTGGCGCCGAATTCGCGTGCCAGCTTGCGCCGGACTGCGGGCGGCTCGTGCTGGTGGCCCGGAGGGCGGGACGCCTCGAGAAAATGGCGGCGGCATTGGCCGCGGATCATCCGGGTTTGGAAGTCAGCACCTTTGCCGCCGATCTCATCGACTCCGGCGATCGCAACCGCCTGGTCGCGTGGCTTGCCAAGGAGCGCCTGATTCCCGACCTGCTGGTGAACAATGCCGGCATGGGGGACTATGGCGAGGTGGCCACCGCCGACTGGCCGAAGCTGGAGGCGATGATCCGGCTGAATGTCGAGTCGCTCACCTGGCTGACCCATGCCGTGCTGCCGGCGATGATCCAGGCCGGGGGCGGTGCCGTGTTGAATGTCAGCTCGCTGGCCTCCTTGCTGCCGATTCCGGATTTCGCGGTCTATGCGGCGACCAAGGCCTACGTGACCAGCTTCTCCGAGGCATTGCGTCTCGAGGTGGCGGAGCACGGGATTCAGGTCACGGCGCTCTGCCCCGGGCCGGTGCATACCGAGTTCGGGGACGTCGCCCGCCGTGAGGACGGCGCAGGGGGACCGCTCAACGAAGCATTTTACGTCGACTGTGCCCGGGTCGTCTCGGATGGCCTTGCCGGGCTTCGACGGAATCAGGCCCGCGTTTTTCCCGGCTGGAAAATTGCCGGTGCGGCGGTGCTTCTTTCACTGCTGCCGATGGTGGCGATCCGCGGCCTCATGGGCCGGCGTCCCCGCCGCTGAGCCACACGGCGAGGAAAGGATTCTCCATGCGTTCGCGGCCAAGGGTGGTCGCCGGCCCGTGGCCGGTGAGCAGGATCGTTTCATCCGGAAGATCCGCGAGGGTGCCGACGATCGTGGCGCGGGCCCGGCGATAGGCATCCGGTCCGGGACAGCCCCCGATCGAACGGGCGAAGACCGCGTCGCCCACCGCCACCACGGGATGGTCGAAGCCGCCGATCCGGTAGCCGACCGCCTGGGGATGGTGTCCGGCGAGATCCATGACGGAGATCCTCCGCCCGGCGGCTTCGAACTCATCTCCGGGCTGGACGACCACCGCCTCCCGGAGATCGACCGGAGCCCGCAAACGATGCAGGCCCCGGACCGCTTCGAGACCCCCGAGGTGATCGCGATGCGGGTGGGTGATCAGCAAATCCACCGTCCGGTCTTTCGGCAGCCGGCGGGCGAGGTCCTCCGGGCCGAACCCGGCATCGATGACGAGCAGCGAGGAACCGCCATCGATGGACCAGGCGTTGACCGTTTCATCCTCGAAGGGGAGTTCGATTCGCCGGATGTCGGCGGGCAGCTCGATCGGAGCCGGCGGATCGTTGAAGGAGGCGAGCGCATCCGGATCAAGACCGAGCGGGAGGGCGAGAGGGCGGGCGGTGCCGGGCTCGGCGCGTCCTTGGAGAAAGGCACCCATCGCTTCGAGCTCCACGCCAGCCTCGCCGGCCACGGTTGCCGGACTCAAGCCCAGCCCCCGGAGAGCCTTGGCGACGACTTCCGCGGCCGTGTTGTAGAGTTCGTTCATTCGTTCAAGGCGAGTTCGGCGGCGAGTTGCATCGCGCGGAGCATCGACTGGTGGCGGGCGATTCCCTTGCCGGCGATGTCGTAGGCGGTCCCGTGGTCCGGACTGGTTCGCGGCCTGGAAAGGCCGAGGGTGACATTCACGGCGGTGTCGAAATCGAGCAACTTGAGGGGGATCAGTCCCTGGTCGTGGTACATCGCGAGTACCGCGTCGAACCGCCCGCCGACCGCCTCGCGAAACACGGCATCCGGAACCGCAGGGCCCGTGAAGTCCGCGATGTCGAGCGACTGAAGCTGCGCGATGGCCGGCGCGATGACCAATGACTCCTCCTGCCCGAAACGCCCGTCTTCGCCGGCGTGGGGGTTGAGGCCGGCGACCGCGATGCGGGGTCGCCTGCCCGTGCGCCGCCGCACGAACTCCGCCAGCAGGCTCCCGCTCTCGACGATGCCCTGAGGGGTCAGCGACCCCGGCACCGAGCTCAGGGGCACGTGGATGGTGGCAAGGCCCACCGTGAGCCGGTCACCGCTCAGGCACATCGCGTAGCGGTCGCAGCCGAGTGCGGCGGCGAAGAACTCGGTCTGCCCGGGGAAGGAGAAACCAACGCGTTCGAGGGCGCTTTTCGAGGCCGGACCGGTCACGACTGCGGCCACCTCGCCGCTCTTCAGTTTTTGTGCGGCGTCCTCGAGCGCCCGCAGCGACTCCCTGGCGGAAGCTTCATCGGGCTTGCCGGGCACGCCGCAGGAGGGGTCGCCGAGCACGATGAAATCCACGTCGCCGGGAAGCGCGCCGCTTTCGAGCGCGGCGGCGATCACTTCGGGACCGATGCCGGCGGGATCGCCCAGCGTGACGGCAACCCGGGGTCGGCTCACTTGATCTTGATGTCGATCAGAGCCTTCTTTCGGAGGCCTTGGATCCATTCCTCGTAGCGCTTCGAGGTCTTTTTCACCCGGACCCGCTGCTCAATCAGATCGCGCACCTCGGAGAGGGGGGGTGCCGGGCCTTTCTCGATGGATTCGACCCGGGCGATGGTGAAGCCAGCCGGGTCCTCGAGGGGGCCGATGATCTTCCCGGTTTCCGAGTCGAAGAGAATTGCGGCGAACTCGGGCGACAGATCCGGGCGGGCGACATCCTCCTGGAGCCCGCCATTGTCGGCAAAGGCATCGGCCGAGTGTTGCTTGGCCAACTCGGCGAAATCAGCGCCCTCCCGGAGGCCCTTGGCGAGTTCCTCCGCCAGCGCAAGCTGCGTTTCCGGAGTGGCGAGGGGGTTGGTGGCGTCCATCCGGGGAATGAAGATCTTGCGATAGTCGAGCCGGTCCTTGCTGGTGTCACGGAGCGCGTCCTTGGCCTCGTTGTATTCGGACTGGATTTCCCCGGGCAGCGGAGGCGGCGCATCCTTGAATTTCTCCTGCCGCATCGCCTGAACGATCATCTTCTCGCGCGTCATCTCCCGGTAGCGGGCCATGCCCATCCGCGATTTCTCAAGTTCCTCGCGCAGCTTCGACACGTCGCCGTTGTAGAGTTCCTGAACCTGGCGATCGATCTCGCGGTCGACCAGTCGGTCGTCGAGGCGGGCACCTTTCTTTTCCCGCTTCCGGAACTCGCTCATGATGAGCTCGCGATCGACCAGTTCCTGCACGATCCGGTCGCGCGACTCGCGCAACTGCCGCTCGAATTCAGGTCCGCGACGGGGAAACTCAGCCATCAGGCGGGCCACTTCCGGCCCCAGCGTGACCCCGACCTCCTGGGCGGTGATCGGGCGGGCGTTGACGGTGGCGGCGATGCGGTTGACCTCGACCAGCCCGCCGCTGTTCGGGCGTTGCTGGGCATCAGCGGCGAGTGCTCCGATGAACAGGATGGGAAGGAACTTGAAGTACTTCATCGATTCGACTGCGAAGGATCGTCCTTTGGGAACGGCATGATTGCAAGCGGCGAGTCGCCAACGAAAAACCCCCGGTCTCCTCGTCGGAGCCGGGGGCGGGAGAATCAATCGGATCGGATCAAGGTTCGGTCGGCTCTTCGGCGGCTCCGCCGAGCACGGCACCCGCGGCCGCTTCAGCGGCGCCGGTTGCCTCCTCGGTGGCTTCCTCAACCGCCGAGCCGGCGTCTTCAACCGCTTCTTCGACGGCGCCCTCCGTGGCTTCGGTGGCCTCTTCGGCCGCTTCTTCGGCGGCCGCGCCGGCTTCCTCGACGGCGGTTTCGGTGGCTTCGACCGCTTCTTCAGCCGCTTCGGTGGCTTCTTCGGCCGCTTCCTCGGCGGCTTCGGTGGCCTCTTCAGCAGCGGCGGCGGTGCCTTCGGATGCAGCGGCGGCGGCTTCCTCGGCAGCTTCAGCGGCTTCTTCAGCAGCGGCGGCAGCCTCTTCGGCGGCTTCTTCGATCTTCACTTCGGTGGTTTCGGTCTTTCCGCAGGAGGCGATGAAGAGAGGCAGGCTGGCAAGCAATGCGTAGTGGCGAATTTTCATGGCAATAGTGTTGTTGGGATCTGCGATGCAAGTCGCTGACAAGCGACGTTCGTGCCAAGCTAAACCCGGATTCAGGGCAAGGTCAAACCCGGCCTTGTCGCTGGCGCGGGAGAAGACCGCCGTTTAGCCTCCATTTCATGGAAAGCCACCCCGTTCAGTGCCCGACCTGCTTCGAGTGGTTCGAAGTCGCCGAGCCTCCCCCCGGAGAGGTGCCGTGTGAGGTGGATTACGATTGCGAGGTGTGCTGTCGCCCGATGTTGATCGGATTCGACGAATCGGGAGCACGGGCCCGAGGTTTGGGCGAAGGATGATGATTTCGGTCCTGCTGCCCTTCCGGAACGCCGCGGAGACCATCGTCGGGGCGATCGACAGCCTGCTCGCTCAGCGCGGCGTCGATTTCGAGGTCCTCGCGGTGGATGATGGATCAAGCGACGGATCGACGGAGCGGGTGCGCGGATTTCAGGATCGACGCCTGCGTTTGGAGCAAAATCGGGGTCCCGGGGGCATCGTGGGAGCGCTGGAAACCGGTCGGAAACTCGTGAAATCGGCGTGGATCGCCCGGATGGATGCCGACGACCTGGCTCATCCGGACCGCCTCGCAAGGCAACTGGAGCGCGCCATGCAACCGGATCGACCGGAGGGCGTGGCCTGCCGGGTGCGGCTTCTCAATCCATGGGGTGAAGGGATGAAGCGCTACGTCGAGTGGGTGAACTCACTTTCCGATGCCGACGAGATCTCCCGCGCCCGGTTCATCGAAAGTCCGCTGATTCATCCCAGCATGCTGATCCGGGCCGAGTCATTGGATCGCGCCGGCGGCTGGCGCGAGGTCCCGTGGGCCGAAGATCACGACCTGTGGCTGAGAATGCTGGCGCAGGGATGCCGCTTCACCCGGGTGCCCGAGGTGCTGCTGGATTGGAGGGACGGTCCGGAGCGCCTCACCCGGAATGATGCCCGCTACGGCGACGAGGCGCGGATGGCGATGCGCTGTCATCATCTGGCGCGCCTGCCCGGACTGGCGGCACGCGGGGTGTCGATCGCCGGCGCGGGGCCGATCGGGAAACGGCTTGCCCGCGGGTTGATCGACGAGGGGGTCGCCTTGCATGGTTTTTTCGAGGTGAACCCGCGCCGGATCGGCGAGACCATCCACGGAGTCCCGGTCGTCGGATCGGAAGAGATCGCAACCCACTGGCGGGACAGCGTGCTGCTGGGGGCGGTCGGCATCCCGGGTGGCCGCGAGCAGGTGGGAAGGGTCGCCGCCAGCGCCGGGCGCGAGGAGGGCGTGGACTTCTGGAGCGTGTGCTGATACCAACTCACGGAATACCCTGGTAGAATGGAGAATTTGGAAAGGTCTGAGAATCAGTCGCTTCGCGATGGGGGGAGTGGTCCGGGCGCTTTTGCGCAATCTCGGCGTTGTTCGTCGGTTGCGGTGCCCGCACCGCGCCCTCCTCTCGCCTTGACCTTGCGCAAAATCGCTCCGGCCATTCTACCAGCTTATTCCGTTCATTGGTATGAGTGAGTCGCCTGAACTCCGGCCGCCCCCGGGCTGCTCAATGGAGCGCCTTGTAGATGGTAAGCCCGCCCATCAGGACCGTCACAACGCCGATGACGACCTTGAGGTGATGCTCCCGGGTCTTGCTGATCGCGAACACCGAGAAGGGAACCGACACCAGTGCTCCGGCACACATCGGGATGAGCAGTGGCAGATTGAGGTAGTCCCCTTGCACCATGAAAAGGGCAACGGCGACCAGACAGGTGAACGCCTCGGCGAAGGAGGTGATGCCGACGGCCGCCTGCCCGCGGATGCCGGTCAGGATCTGCCCGCTGGTGACCAGCGGCCCGTAGCCTCCGCCGCTCAGCGCCTTGTTGAACGAAGCGACGCCGGCGAGTGCGAGAATCTTCCAAGTCCGGAACGCGACAACGCGCTTCGAGAGGAGGATCACGCAAAGGCCCGAGGACAGGATGATGAGCCCGATCACGAGGCTCAGCCACTCACTGCTGAGGTTGACGGCGAGGGCAACCCCGACAGCGACCCCGGCCACGCTGCCACCGGCGAGGAGCAACGCTGGCTTGAGATCGGCACCCGACGGCCGCAGGTCGACATTGCGGGCCTGGTGGTGGAAGAAACTCGCGGTGAGGCCGCTCAACAGCTCGGAAAAAAGGATCGTCGGCACGATCTCGTGCGGACGGAAGCCGAGCAGCAGCAGGGTCGGCGTGAGGATCGTCCCGTAGCCCATGCCGAGCCCGCTATCGACCAATTCACAGGCGAAGCACAGCGCGAAGATCATCAGCGCTTCCTCCGCCCCGAGTCCGTTCTTCGACCCCAGCATCAACGCCGTTGCGAGAACCACCAGAATCCAGGCGGAACTCTTGCGCAGATAGCTGATCTGCATGGCGTCGGGGGGTTGAACAGTGATCCACCGAACCAGATCACCCACATGGAAAATAGCGTCCACCACCCGGCCTGTGCAAGCCCACGATCCACCCGGATCGGCATTCCACCATCAAATTGCTTCTCCCTCTTGGATAGGATCTTGGTGGGTTGAGGCTGGTGCCGGCCTTCAGCCCCGGTGGGCCTCCCGATAGGCCGCCGGGCCGACGCCGGTGAGCCGCCGGAAGGCATGAGAGAAGTGGCTGTGGTCGTAGAAGCCGCTGGCAAGCGCGACGTCGGAGACGGTGCGGTCGGTGGTTTCCAGCAGGCGGCGGGCGTGGCGAACCCGGACCCGGAGCAGGTAGTCCTTGGGAGGGACCCCGAGGACGCTCTTGAAGCGCCGTGAGAACTGGCTGTGGGACAGACCGGTGCGGCGCGCCAGATCGACGATGCGGAGGTCCTCGGCAAAGGCGGTATGCATGCGTCGGACGGCCGGGAAAAGGGGGCCGAGATGGGTCGGGCCGGTAGCGGATTCCTCCACGAGCCGGTGAATGCCGGCCACGCCGATGACCCGGCCGCCGGCATCCCGCACCGGGAACTTGCTGTAGAGCACGAGGTTGTGCGAGCCCGCCTCCTCCGGTGCCGGGGCGATCTCGTTGAGGATGGGTTTCCCGCTGCGGATGACCTGCTGGTCGCCCTCTTCGTAGATGGCCGCCCTTTCCCGGGAAAAGAAGTCGGCGTCGCGCTTGCCCAGGGTCTCGTCCTCGCTGCGGGCGTTGCAGTATTCATACGCCCGTCGGTTCTGCAGGATGAAGCGGCCCCGGGTGTCCTTGATGAAGAACGCATCCTTCTCGAGCAGCGATCCGAGCTGGTGAACCACCTCCCGCCAATCGACCTTTTGGAGTTGGGTTTCGGCATCGAAGGAATCGGGCATGCCGAATTTTTACACACGAAAGCGCAAGGCTTACAAGACGGGGCGTGGCGGATGGTGGATGCTCCGGGGGTCATGGAATCCGGCATTTTGACGGGGCAAGGGGTGGTGATCATCGGTGGAACCACCGGGCTCGGTCTTTCGGCCGCCCGCGCCTGTGTCCGCGAGGGCGCAGGGGTGGTGGTCGTCGGCAGGAACCCGGAGAACGTTCAGAAGGCCGTCGCCGGGTTGGACGAGTTGGCCCCCGGTCGGGCGGCCGGGTTTGCGGGCGATGCCGTGTCCTCCGAGACCTCGCTCGAGGCGATCGCCCGTTGCGTGGAGAAATTCGGGTCGCTTGGCGGCCTCTACCACGTGGCCGGCGGCAGCGGTCGCTCCTTTGGCGACGGCCCCTTGCACGAGGTGACCGACGAAGGCATCGACGCCACGCTCGACCTGAACCTGAAGTCCCTCATCCGCAGCAACCGCGCCGCGGTTTCGCAGTTTCTCGACCAGGGGACCCCCGGCAGCGTGCTGAACATGGGCTCGGTGCTCGGCTGGTCGCCCTCGCCGAAGTATTTCACCACTCACGTCTACGCGGCGGCGAAGTCGGCGATCGTCGGCTTCAGCAAGTCGGTCGCGGCGCGCTACGCGGCCGATGACATCCGCGTGAACGTCATCGCCCCGGCGCTGGTCGAGACCCCCATGGCGAAGCGCGCGGCCGGCGACGAGGTCATCCAGTCCTTCATCAAGACCAAGCAGCCGCTCGACGGAGGCCGGATCGGCCGTCCGGAGGACCTCGACGACCTGGCGGTCTATCTCCTTTCCCGGCGCAGCCGCTTCGTGACCGCCCAGGTCATCGCCGTGGACGGAGGATGGACGGTTTCGGAAGGCCAGATCTGAGTGGTCGGTCCGCTTGCTCATTGGTAATCAACAACATTCATGACTCCTTCGCTCCAGTATCTCGAAAAATGCCGCGCGCTCATCGATGCGGTCGAATCGCAGCAGTCGCTCATCGAGGAGACGGCCGATCTGTTCAGCCGGACCATCCTCGGCGGTCGCATGGTCCATCTCTTCGGTTCGGGCCACAGCCGCATCATGACCGAGGAAATGTGGCCGCGTTATGGCTCGTTCCCCGGCTTCAACCCGATCGTCGAGCTGTCGCTTTCCTTCCACAACCTGGTCGTTGGTGCCAACGGGCAACGCCAGGCGATGTTCCTCGAAAATGTTCCGGGCCTGGCCGACCGCATCCTGCGCAACTTCGACCTCGGCGAAGGCGACTCGGCCCTCGTGGTCTCGTCGAGCGGCTGCAATGTAGTGCCCATCGAAATGGCCGAAATCTTCCAGAAGCGCGGCGTGAAGGTGGTGGCCCTGATCAGCCGGCAGCATGCCGAGGCGAGCACCAGCAAGCGCGGGGATGGACGCAAGTTGCAGGATTTCGCCGACATCGTGCTCGATACCGGGGCGCCGGTCGGCGATGCGATGGTGACCATCGAGGGTCTCGACACGCCGGTGGCCCCCGGGTCGACCGTCGGCGGGTGCCTGATCGTCAATTCGGTGAAGGCCGAAGTGGCCAAGCGCCTCACCGACGCCGGACAGCCGCCGAAGGTCCTGAGTGCCGGAGCAATCGTCGGTGCCGATCGGGCTGTCGAGCTGTTCGAGGCCGCCTACGACGAACACGCCCACCGCATCGCGAAGTACTACGAGAATCTGGGTTCCTGATGGATCGATGGACATCCTCGACCACGACCGCATCCCGCTGCATCACGAGACCGACGTGCTGGTTCTCGGAGGTGGCTCGGCGGGTTGCAGTGCGGCGCTGGCGGCGAGGATGTCGGGAGCGGCTTCGGTCACCCTGGTCGAGCGCGCGGGCTTTCCGGGCGGGATTTCGACCCAGGCGCTCGACACCTTCTACGGCTTCTTCACGCCCGGCGATGAACCGCGAAAGGTCGCGGGCGGCATCGGCGACCGGGTGGTCGACGCACTCGATGCGGTGGGCGCGATTTTCCTCCGGCCGAACACCTACGGGGCCGGCACCGGCGTGAACTACAACCCGGAGCGCTTGAAGCTGGTGTGGGACGAACTTCTCAACGAAGCGGGCGTGCGCACCCTGCTCCACACCCATCTGGTCGATGTCGAAGGCTCGGCCGACTCGCCCGAGGCCGTGGTCGTCTGGAGCAAGGCCGGCTTTTCCCGGATCCGGGCCCGGGTGTTCATCGATGCCACCGGCGACGCGGATTTCTGTCATCGCTCCGGCATCGCCTGCGAGACGGCGGGTGAGAAGGAACCGGCGCAGACGATGACCACGACCTTCCGCATGGCGAATGTCGATCTCGAGGCCTACCGGCAGGCCGGCGGGAAGCAGATGCTGATGAAGGAAATGGCCCGGGCGGTGGACGAGGGGGTGCATCCCTTGCCGCGAAAGGAAGGCAGCGTGCACCGCATGAACGTGCCCGGCTGCATTTCGACGGTGGCGGTGCGCGTGGCCGGGTTTTGTGCAACCGATCCGGAGGACCTCACCGCCGCGGAGCAGGAAGGTCGACGGCAGGCCTTCATCTACGAAGCTTTCCTGCGCGACCGGGTCGTGGGCTTTGCCGAGTCGCGGATCATCGGGCTGTCGTCGAGCATCGGGGTGCGCGAAAGCCGGCGCCTCGAAGGTCGCTACCGTCTGACCCGCGGGGACTGCCTGGGTCGCGCCACGTTCGACGACAAGGTGCTTGTCTGCGGTGCCCCCATTGAGGATCACCGCCGATCCGAAGGGGGAGGGGAGGAGACTCACTGGGCTTACATCCCGGACAACGGGGTTTACGAGGTGCCTTACCGCTGCTTCCTGCCGAAGGAAAATGCCCGCACGCTGGTCGCCGGGCGTTGTTTCAGCGCCACCCACGATGCCCATGCCTCCTGCCGATCGATGGCGCAGACGATGGCCATGGGGCACGCCTGCGGGGCGGCCGCCGCGCTCTCGCTTGAGGACGACGTCGCTCTTCCCGATCTTTCCATGCCCCGGCTGCAGGACCTGCTCCGCCGCCAGGGTGCCGTTCTCGAAATGCCCGAATCCGTGGCCGACATCCGCCCCGACGGATGGGCCGGCAACCAATCCACCCCAACCATCCCATGAAAGACAATCCGCTCCGCACTTCCGTCATCGGAAGTTATCCCTTCCCGTCCTGGCTCGAGTTCGCTTCGGCCCACCTTGATCAGTTCGGCTCGTCCGAGATCGAGGAAATGCAGGACGATGCCGTCGTCACCGCGCTTCACGACCAACTCACCGCCGGGCTCGACGTGGTGACCGATGGCGAGCAGACCCGCTTCGATTTCAACCTCTCGTTCTACGGCTACCTGACCGGCATCGAACTCGAGTCGAAGAGCCCGCGCCTGCACGGCCCGCCGGCCCACGACCAGCGGGGCAAGCACCGCATTTCCGGCGAACTCACCGCGCCCGACGGACTCGGGGCGGTGGAGGAATACGAGCGCCTCAAGCGACTCGCCCCGGAAGGCGTCACGCTCAAGGCCTCGGTGCCCGGCCCCTACACACTCAGCGGCCGGCTTCTTCCCAATGACCGGTATCCGGACCGCATGGCGATCACCGAGGCCCTGCTGCCGCTGGTGCGCAAGGAACTCGAAGGCCTGGTGGCCGCGGGTTGCCAGGAGATCAGCGTCGATGAACCGTCGATGAGTTGCTACGCCTACAAGGAGGACACTGCGAAGTTCGTCGACATCTTCAACCGCACCGTCGAGTCGGTGTACGGAAAGACCCGCCTCTGCACCCACCTCTGCTTCGGCAACTTCAAGGGTCATGCCGTCGGGTTGCGTCGCATTGCCCCGATGATTCCCGCATTCCTCGACTTCAAGGCCGACGAGATGCACGTTGAAATGGCCAGCCGCGAGTTTGCCGAGATCGAATTGATCGCGCCGATCGCCGAGCGCATGGATGTCGCCGTCGGCATCGTCGATGTGAAGAGTTACTACATCGAAACGCCCGAAGACATCAGCGACCGCGTGCGCCTGTGTCTCGAACACGCCCCGGCCGACAAGTTGGTGTTCGCGCCCGACTGCGGACTCAGCCAGACCGCCCGCTGGGCCGCCAAGCGCAAGCTGGTCAACATGGTGGAAGGCACCCACGCCGTTCTCCGAACTCTTTGAGATCGATGATTCGACCCGTTCTTCAAGACGAGGCCCTGCTGGCTGATGTCGCCAATGCGTCACCGGATCAAGTCCACATCTGGTGGCTGGGTCAGAGTGGCTTCCTCGTCCGGCATGGTGCGACGCATTTCGTCTTCGATCCCTACCTCTCGGACACGCTCACCGAGAAGTATGCCGCCACCGACAAGCCCCACGTGCGGATGACCGAGCGGGTGCTGGATCCGGCGAAGCTCGACTTCGTGTCCTTCGCCACCTCCACCCACGCCCACACCGATCACCTTGATCACGGCACGCTGCGGCCGATGCGCGAGGTGAATCGCGACCTGAAGCTGGTGTTGCCGCGGGCGATCACGGCGATGGCGGCCGAGCGCCTGGGTGACTGGGGAGGGAACTTCCTGCCGATGAACGCCGGTGAGGCAATGGAACAGGTGAAAGGTCTTCGAATCGAGGCCGTGCCCGCAGCCCACAACGAACTGGACCGTGACGGGAACGGCAACCATCTCTATCTCGGCTACGTGGTGACGGTCGGGGAAAAACGCATCTACCACAGCGGCGACACCCTGCTGTATCCGGGCATGGAGGAGGCGATCGGGACACCCGTCGACGTGGCCCTGCTGCCGATCAATGGCAACAAGCCCGAGCGACGCGTCTCGGGAAACCTCGACGGCCGCGAGGCGGCGGAGCTGGCGCGTCGGCTCGGCGCGGGCGTGGTGGTGCCCTGCCACTACGAGATGTTCGAGTTCAACACCGCCTCACCCGAGTTGTTCGAAACCACCTGTCGCGAGCTGGGCCAAACCTGCCGCGTGCTTCGCGCCGGGGAGCGATTGACGATCTAGTGTCCCGCGCGGCAAGTTCGTCACCTTTCGAGATGATGGGAGTTATTTTGAAATCAGCTCGCTGCGCTCGTCCGCCGGACGGGGCGCGGAT
>NZ_JBISBU010000079.1:0-19140 GCF_044385805.1 Haloferula sp. A504 | reverse complement strand
ACGGATTACGCAGATTTTCTGGACTCTTAAAATCTGCGTAATCCCCTTAATCTGCGGTTCCAAAAACTACCAATCTGTTGGACGGGCTACACTAGCCTCCATCGTCGAATTGAGCGCGGACTTGGCAGGGGCGCGAGGGTGTGAAAGCTGGGGATGCATGAGCGACGATCCCTACCAGAGTCCTTCGAAGCAGGCTCCGCCACCGGTGCCGCCCGCGCAAGGCGAGCGGCTGGGCGATCAGGTGGGCATGCGCTTGCTGCTGCCGGTGGGCAATTCCGGATGGGCGATCGCGTCGGGCTACCTCGGCCTGGTTTCCGTGCTGCTCATTCCGGCACCCTTCGCCTTGATCACGGCGATTCTCGCCTTGCGTGACATCAGGCGATCGAAGGAGACGAATCGCCGCAAGCACGGCACCGGGAGGGCGGTCTTCGGCCTGCTGATGGGGACGCTGGGCACCGCAGCCGGACTTCTCCTGTTGACCAGGTTTCTGGCCAACTAGGCGTTACGCGATGCTTCACGGCCGCCTGCTTTTCGGCAGCGAGGCGACGACGAGTTCGTAGGAGTGGTCGATGAGCCCGGCCATCAGCTCGGCGGGGATGGAGCCGTCGAGGGTGACGGTGTTCCAGTGCTTCTTGTTCATGTGGTAGCCGGGGATGATGCCGTCGAACTCCTCGCGGAGCTCGATCGCGCGCTGCGGATCGCACTTGAGGTTCATCCGTGGCGGGAAACTGCAGGGATCCGTGAGGGCAAACATCTTTCCGGCGACCTTGTAGACCAGGACCTCGGGGCCGAAGGGCGTGGTTTCCTCGGTGCCGGGCTTGGCCAGGCAGCGGTCGATGGCGTCGGGCAGGTCCATGACGGTCCGCAGCGTGATCCACTTCCGGTGTTTGGTCGAGGGTTCGCCGTGTGCCGGGGAATGCACCTATCGCTTGCGATCCTCTTCCTTGCGTTTGCCGCGTTGTTTCGGATCGCGGATGAAGATCGTGAACAAGGCGACATGGGCGAGCACCACCAGCGCGGTGGCTCCGAGCGCGATCCAGAAGGCCGAGGGCATGGCAACCATCAAGCGTGATGCCGGCTTCGGGCGATACGCCGGATGTGGGAAAGCTTGCGCTTATTTGAGTGGGACGGCTCGCGACCGGGGATGGAGGACGATGGCCGAAGCGGGGCCTTGCCCGGTGCCGAATCCGGTGAACCTTGCGGCGGATGATCACGGCAATCCAGAAAATGGTGGGACGGCGGTTCCGGGCGCTGCTGACCAGCACGCCGGACGGTCGGATTCCGTGGCTGGAAACGGTGGCCGGGGGCAAGGGTCCGGGCTTCTACCGTCCGGACGATGCGCCGTGGGTGGTGCACGCTGACATGGCGACGCTGGTCGGCGGCGTGCGGGCGCTGTTGATGCAGGCGCTGCACCCGGGGAGCCTCGCCGGGGTGCGCGAGCATTCGCGCTACAAGGACGATCCGCTGGGCCGCCTGGCCGGGACGATCCAGTGGCTGACGGTCACGACCTATGCATCGCGCGAGTCCATCCTGGCCGAGGCGGCACGGGTGCGGGGGATGCATGGCAAGGTGCGCGGGAGCTACATCGATGCCGAAGGTCGCGAGCGCGAGTATTCGGCTTCGGATCCCGAGCTGCTGCTGTGGGTGCACATCGCCTTCATGGATTCCTTCCTGCGCTGCCACCAGGCCTACTCGGCGGTGCCCATCCCGGGCGGGGCCGACGCGTATGTGCGGCTGTGGGCGCAGTCGGTCGAGCCGCTGGGTTTGAAGGAGGCACCGCAAGACGAGTCGGAACTGCTGGAGGCGGTGGCGCGGTTCGAACCGCAGCTGACGGTGTCGGAACACACCCGGGAGGTGATCGGCTGGTTGCGGCGGCCTCCCCTGCCCCCGGTCTCGCGGCTGGCCTATCTCGGCTTGTTTCAGGCGGCCCTGCTGACGCTGCCGGAGCGGCAGCGGAAAATGATCGGACTGAGGGCGTGGCCGCGGTGGATGGTGGTGCCGCCGACGCGGTTCTTCCTGCGGGCGCTGCGGTGGTTGATCGGTCCCGAGGACCCGGTGCGCGAGGCGGCGGTGGACCGGCTGCGGCGCGACGGGGTGATTGCGTGACGTGATCCGCTCAGGCCTTTTCGATCTCCGACGTTTGCCGTAGTTCGACGGCAAGCTGGTGGAGGGCCTCGCGGCGCCGGTCGGCAATGCAGAGATCGCGGATCTCGTCCCGGATGTCCTCGAAGGCGGGAACGTGTTCCGGCTCGAGTTTCTCGATCCGGACGAGGTGCAGGCACTGCTCGTAGAAGAACACCGGGCTGACCTCGCCCTCGCGCAGCGAGAACAGCATCGTTTCGAAACCGTTGAGCAGCCGCTCGTGCTCGATCCAGCCGAGGTCGGTCTGCTTGTCCTCGCGCGAGGTGTGCTCATCGGCCAGGGTCGCGAAGTCCTCGCCGGCGAGGGCGCGCTCGCGCACGGAGAGCATCAGGCGGTACTCGCCCGGGGGGTCGCTGTCGGGAAAGCGGACAAGGTGCCGGACCCTGGCCCGCGCGCGCTTGCGGAAGCGGTCCTCGTTTTGTCCGAACCATTCCCGCAAGGCCGCCTCGTCGGGCTCGGGCAGGTCGGCCCAAACGGTCTCGGCGAACTTCTCCATGCGCATCCGCGCCACGGTCTCGTCGCGCAGCTGGTCGCGCTGTTTCTCGAGCATTTCCCACGAGGCCCCGTGGCTCCGCCACTCGCGGAGCGAGTCCTCGAGCTTCGTGCGGACCTCGTCGGCGGGCGGTTCGGGCACTCGGCGCTCGGCCTCCTGGGCGAGCAGCACGCCCTCGATCACCTCCTCCTCGGCCCGCTCGCGGAATTCCTCGTCGCGCTCGCAGCAGGAGACCTCGGTCGCCGCCTCGGCCTCGGACTTGATCCGCATGAACGCCTCGTCGATGAGGTCGGGATCGACCGTCTCGCCATTGACCTTGAGCATCATCGGGCTTCGCGGATGGATCGGATCGCGGCGGCCATGTCGGGCACGCGGAAGGTCGAGGAGCCGGCGACCATCACGTTGGCTCCGGCGGCGGCGGCGGGACCCGCGGTGTCGGCGTCGATGCCGCCATCAACCTCGATGTGGAAGTCCAGCCCGCGCTGCTCGCGCCACCCGGCGGCGGTTTCGACTTTCGGCAGCACTTCGGGCATGAAGGCCTGACCGCCGAAGCCGGGAACGACCGTCATGCACAGGAGCAGGTCGATCTGGTCGAGGAAGGGTTCCACTTCCGCGATCGGCGTCGCCGGGTTGAGCGCGAGCCCGGCGAGGCAGCCGGCTTCGCGGGTCCGGCGCAGGGTTTCGGCGACGTCGTGGTCGGCCTCGACGTGCACGGTGACCAGGTCGGCGCCGGCCTCGAGGTAGTCGTCGAGATAGCGGTCGGGCCGGGAAATCATCAGGTGGACGTCGAGGAAGATGTCGTTGTGCTCGTGGACCGCCTGGATGACCGTCGGGCCGAAGGAGATGTTGTTCACGAAGTGGCCGTCCATCACGTCGAGGTGCAGCCAGTCGGCCCCGGCGCGGATCGCGCGGGTGACTTCCTCGCCGACTTTCGAGAAATCGGCGGCGAGCAGGGACGGAGCGATCACGCGGTCGTGGCAGGTCGGTGGGATCACGTCGACAACCTAAGGGTGCCGTGCCGGGTGCCAAGTGCCGAGTGGGCCGGGCGCGATGATCCACTGCCGCCTGCCGGGAGTGGCTCCTTGCAGGAGCCATGCCGGGGCTGGGCGACGTCCACGTCGCGGAAGGGGGGATCGACGAATCACGGACCCGCTGATCGCACTCGATCGGTGGCTGGACGAACGCCGGGAGTGTCTGTTCCGGCCCTGCGGGGAAACCCGCCGAACGACGCGGCTGGAAAGCCGCCAAGCCCCGGCATGGCGCTTCCCCCTTCGCCAAGGCTTCGGAGGACAGGTGCAAAGCGCCACTCCTGCCGCGAAAGGCTAGTTGCGCCGGAGCTTGACGCCGGGTCGTGACAGCCGCTTGCGCAGTCGCTCGGGATAATCCGCCGGAAGGCTCCAAAGCACCGGATGACCTTCTTTTTTCAGGGCGCGCTCGGCCGGGCCGAAGTCACTGCGCACGGCCAGGATCAGGTCGCTGCTGGCCCAGGGGTGATCGAACCAGTAGCGGTGTCCGTCGATGTCGAAGCCCCGCTGGGCGGAGCCGCGGGAAACATCGATGACCTCGAGCCGTTTTGCGGAGCGGACGATCGCAGCCTGCTCCGGCGGCAGGGGTTCGTCTCTCACGGTGCCGATGCGCACGTCGCCGCCCATGAAGATGGAACTGGATTTCAGCGCCCCGTCGTTGTCCGAGGCGGTCACCACAACCCGGTTCGCCAGAGCGTCCAGTTTCGGAATCGCCGCAACGAACTCGTCGCCCGGGACGTCGGCGGCGGCGAGATAGACCGTGCCGATCCGGAACCGGTTGCGCAGCGAAGACGTGCCTTTCGCATGGCGGTCGTGGAGTTCGGACAGGGCCTCGGTCACCACCCGGCCACCGGCGCTCCACGCGACGATGTGGATGCGGCGCGCCTTCGTTCGCGTGGCAAGCCCTTCCAGCAGGGTCGTGAGCGCATGGGCGTGGCGGTAGGCCCGCCGGACATCTCCGCCGGACGCGTAGGCGAAGATGTTCTGCCGCGTCGGCCAGGCGAAGGCGAGCGACGTCATGTCGCGCCCCATGAAGTGATCGAGCTGCGCGGCGAAGGCGCAGGCGTTGTAGAAGTTGACCTTCGCGCCGTGGACGTAGATGAGCAGGTCCTTGTCGCGGGCGGACTCGATTGAGTCGTTGAGATCCGCGAGCAGCCAGGAAACGGCGCTTTCGGGGGAATCGGAGCGGTCATCGGCCGGGTCGAAGGAGCCGGCTTCGATGACGCCGGAAAGATTCAGGTCGACCACGCGCTCGCGTTCCCTCTGGCGCGAATAGCGGTGCAGGTCGGACCAGGAAACGTCCGGGCCGCCGAATCCGACAAGGGCGAGTCCGACCGACACCTGGTCGCTCTCGCCGTTGCCGTAGTCGATGCGCTGGAAGTCGTCATCCCGCTTGCGCGTCGTGGCGTAATAGACGCGCCGCGGCTTGAAGCGCTCGGCCTTCGGGATGTGATCCAGGGGCCCGACTTCGCTTTCCGTGAACACCAGCGGCGTGGGCATCAGCGGCTGGATGCTCAGGCCGCAGGCGGACAACAGGATGGCGGACGCCAGCAGGGACAGGTTCAGGATCGCGCGTGGAAGCATGCCACCAGAAAAGATCATGCCCGGGGTGGTAAGCCCGTGACCGGTTCATCGCAAGCCCTGTCCCCCGCCCCGCGCGGCGATGCGTCTCTACTTGAGCTCCTTGATCCGCAGGTTGCGGAACTTGTAGGTCTGGCCCTTTTCGCCGTGGTGCTGGATGCCGATCGGGCCCGAGGCGTCGGCGCTGTCCCAGGCGTCGGTGATGAGCACGTCGTTGACGTAGATCCGGATGTGCGGGCCCTTGCAGACGATGCGGTAGCGGTTCCAGTCGTTGCGCTTGAGTGCGTTCCTGATCTCGGGTGTGGCGAAGTGGGCCATGCCTTGCTCCTTGGTCTTCGCCTTGTCGGAGATGTTCGTGGTGCCGTCGCGGCCGGGCCACAGCCACTTGCGGCGGCCCTCGTCGTAGAGGCCCCCCGACCAGCAGCGGTCGGAGCCGTCGACCTCGGCCTGGTAGCCGAAGACCTTGTTGGGCCCGACGTGGCAGCGGAACATGAAGCCGCTGTTGGCCTTGCCCTCGGGCAGCTTGATTTCGCCCTCGAACTCGAAGTCGGCGTAGTCCTTTTCGGTGACGAGGAAGAACTTCTTGTTGGCGGTCAGGTGGATCTCGCCGTCGACCACCTTGGCCTCGCCCCACTCGTAGGGGTTCTTCCAGCCGCTGGTGTCCTTGCCGTTGAAAAGGTCGACCCAGCCGTCGTCGGCGAGCGCGGTGGTAGTGCCGGCAACCAGGGCGACGGCGAGTGAGATCAGTCGTTTCATGGGGATGGCCTTAGTTTCCCGAGTGGGGCCGCGAACTCAAGCGAGTTCTGGTGCGTGGATCACCATTCCTCCTTCGCGGCATCCAGCAGCAACCGGAACTCCGGGTCGGCGAGGAGGAGGTCGACGAACTGGCGCGCGGCGAGCCGCCCGGCCTCGGTATCGCTCGGATAGTGAAAGCCCGCGATTTCCCGGTTGCGGGCGATGCGCAGGGCGTCCTTGCGATAAATTTCCGCGCGGGCGGGGTCGAGCTCCTCGAGCAGATAGGCGATGGTGAAGGCTTGGGTGCTGTGGCCACTGGGATAGGCCGGGTGCCCGGGAACGGGAAAGAGATGACCGAGCCCGGGATCGAGCACGCTCGGGCGGATGCGGTCGTGGCGGTGCTTGAGCGAGAAGATCACGAGGCTCAGGTCGGGCGTCATGGCGTCGAGCATCCGGCGCGTCGCGGGTCGCTCGGTGGACTTCAGAAGGATCCCGTAGCGATGCTTCCCGAACTGGAAGCCGTCGGAGGTGAGTTCCCGCCGGACTTCGCCGCGTTTTTCGGCCCGCGACTCGCGGATCTCGTGCAAGTGCGCGAGTTCCGCCCGGGTGCGGGGCGAGCTGTTCGCCGGGGGTGCGGGGATGATGATCCGCTTGCCCCAATCGTCGGGCAGGTGGCGTGGCGTGGCGCGGGTGAAGGCGAGGAAGACCGGATCCCAGCGTTGCGTGTTGGTAAAGCGCCGCTGGTCCTGCTCCGCATCGACCCCGGTGCCGGAGAGCTCGGAAGGCTCCGCGCCGGCAAGGGTGGCGAGCATGGCGAGGAGCAGGGTGATGGTCCGGCGGAGTGCCATTCGACGAGTGGGGATCAACCGATCTCCGGGAGATTACCCGGAATGCCGGCGGGAGCCTTCATGAAAAACGAGTTTCATTGCCAAGCGCACGGGGCGGGAAAGCGCCGCTTGCCGTCACGAAAGCCATTGCAGTGACCTGGCGCACGGCTATCGTCGGGGGTTGAAACACGTCCTCCTGGTCTACCCGGAGGTTCCCGAGACCTTCTGGAGCTTCAAGCACGCCTTGAAGTTCGTGCGCAAGCGGGCCGCTCTGCCGCCGCTCGGATTGCTCACGGTGGCCGCGATGTTGCCACCCGCCTGGGAGCTGCGGCTGGTCGACCTCAACGTCGGTCCGCTCGACGACGCCGACCTTGAATGGGCGAATCTCGTCTTCATCGGCGGAATGATCGCCCAGGAAGCCTCGGCCCGCGCGGTGATCGGGCGGTGCCGGCAGGCGGACAAGACGGTGGTCGCGGGAGGGCCGCTGTTCACCAGCGCGCACGCCGATTTCGACGAGGTCGATCACTTCGTGCTCAACGAGGCCGAGCTGACCCTGCCGGAGTTCCTCTCCGACATCGAAGCCGGCAAGCCCCGGCGGCTGTACACGTCCGAAGGATTCCCGTCGCTCGACCGGACCCCGGTGCCGCGCTGGGACCTGATCGACATGCGGCGCTACGCCTCGATGAGCGTCCAGTACTCGCGCGGTTGCCCCTTCGATTGCGAGTTCTGCGACGTCACCGCGAAGTTCGGCCGTCGCAGCCGCACCAAACCGACCGTCCGCGTGATCGCCGAGCTCGACGCGCTGGCCGCCGCCGGATGGCGCGGCCCGGTGTTCTTCGTCGACGACAACTTCATCGGCAACAAGCGCAAGCTGCGCGAGGACCTGCTGCCGGCCCTGATCGAGTGGCAGCACGCCCACCGCCACCGCTTCGACTTCTACACCGAGGCCTCGATCAACCTCGCCGACGACGGCCCGCTCACCGAGTCCATCGTCGCCGCCGGCTTCGACACCGTCTTCATCGGCATCGAAACCCCCGAGGAAGCGGGGTTGGCCGAGTGCAACAAGCGCCAGAACCGCGGACGCGACCTGGCCGCCGACATCCGGCGGCTGCAACGCGCGGGCCTGCAGGTGCAGGGTGGATTCATCGTCGGCTTCGACTCCGACACCCTCTCGATCTTCCGGCGCCAGTTGGAGTTCATCCAGCAGAGCGGCATCGTCACCGCGATGGTCGGCATGCTCACCGCGCTGCCCGGCACCCGTCTGCACGAGCGCCTCGGGCGCGAGGGGCGGCTGCTCGGATCCTCCAGCGGCAACAACAGCGACGGCACCACCAACTTCCTGCCAAGCATGAGCCTGGAATCGCTGCGCGACGGCTACCGCGGGCTGATGCACACCCTCTACTCGCCGGGCCCCTACTACCGCCGCGTGCGCACCTTTCTGCGCGAGTTCCATCCGCCGCGGATCCGGTGGCGTTTCAATCCCCGCCAGGGGCTCGCCTTCCTCCGCGCGTCGTTCCGGCTCGGTGTGATCGGGCGTGGACGGTTCCGCTACTGGGGCTTGCTGGCATGGACGACCTTCCGCCGGCCGGCGCTGCTCCAGACCGCGGTGACCCTGGCCATCTACGGCTACCATTTCCGCCGCTGCGCCAGCGCGCTGGGGGCCTGACGTCGGTGGAAACGAAAGCCCGGCCCCACCGGAACCCGGTTCTCGCGCAGACCCACCGCATGTGGGATACCCGGCCCTGTCATGCATTGCCGACGACCGATCGCCATCTGCGGGCCCTTGCTCGCGATCGGCCTGACCGCGTCGTCGTGCGACAAGCACGCCCCAAGCGAGGCCCCGCCGCCCCTGACCGCCGAGGCCTACGTCTGGCAGGACCCCGCCCGCCCGGAGGTCCGCGAGGCCGTCGCGGCAGCGCACCCCGCCTTCGGCACGCTCCATTTCCGCGCCGCCGAGTTCCGCTGGACCGGCCGCGATTTTGCCATCGACCAGGTTGTCACCGACCGCCTCCCCTCGCCCGGCTGTGGACTGGTGGTCCGCATCGGACAATCGGCCGCCCAGCTTGAGTGGACCGACGCGCAATGCCGCGCCGTGGAAGCGTGCGTCGCCTCACTGGCCCGCCTCGGCCCGCGTGAAATCCAGTGCGACTACGATTGCCCCCAGGCGCGCTTGGGCGACTACTGCCGTCTTCTCAAGCGCTTGCGCGCCGCGGCGGGGGCGGTGCCGGTCGTGCCGACCACGCTGCCGAGCTGGCTCGCCGAGAGCGGCTTTGCCGAGCTCGCGGAGGAGTCGCCGGGATACGTGCTGCAAGTCCACTCGCTCACGCTGCCCCGCGCTCCGGAAGAGGAGGTGGTTTTGCTCGATCCTGCCCTGGCCCGCCGCTCGGTGGACCGCGCCGCCGCCCTCGGCGTGCCGTTCCGCGTGGCGATGCCGACCTACGGCTGCGAGGTCTGGTTCGATGCCGGTGATCGGGTGATCGAGGTGATTTCCGAAGACCGTGCGCCCGAAGGACTCGCCCCCGCCCGCCGGTCCTACGGCTATGCGGAACCGGCCATGGCCGCGAAGTTGGTCGGCGGGTGGATCGACGCGCGCCCCGCCGGACTCACCGGGGTGATCTGGTACCGACTGCCCATCGCCAGCGACCGCCGAAACTGGGCGTGGCCGACGCTCCAAAAGGTCATGCGGGGAGAAATTCCCAAGCCCGGTCTGCGCATCGAAGCCGCGGAGTCCGGCGGGGACGTCGCACTCGTGAACCACGGCGACGCCCCCGCCCGCCTGCCGCTGCGCTTGATCGCCCGGGGACCGATCCAGGCGGCCGACGCGATCGGCGCCTACCGCCTCGAAAGTGGCGGCACGGAAACCGTCTTCCGCTTCACCGGAGATGGCTGGCCGTGGATCGAACCGGCAAATCGCCTCGTCGTGGGCTGGATCACCACGCGTGATCCTGCTAGCAAAGTGACATGGGAAATCGAATGAGGTGGAGTGGATGGCTGGTCGGCGCCGCGCTGCTTGCCGACGGCACCGGACGAGCGTGCGGACCGTTCTTCGCCGACACCGTCCTGATCCACCCGCAGGCCGTGCTCGACGTGCCGCCGGTCTCCTACCTCAGCGAACTGGCGGAGGTCGCCGGAATTGACGGGCCGATCACGATTCCCTCCGGCATCGACCGCCTCACCCAGGTGCCGGTCGAGATCGCCGAGCTTGAAGCCCACTGGCGCGCGGAGGGAGTCGATGAAGAAAAAATCACGAAGCGCGCCACCCGCTACCGGACCCAGCGCACCGCGCTGCTCAACTCACTGACGCGTGAACGCCTGAACGACCTGGCCGAGGAAGACGCCCCGGCTCCCCCCGCGCCCCTCGACCTGGGTCCCGGATTCCCGGCCGATGTCGTGGACTATCTCAAAGGGGCACGGGAACTCGCCGCGGGGAACAAGGACGGAGCGCGGGAGATCTGGCGGAAAATCTGCCAGCGCCCCGCCGCCGAGACACGGATGCGCCGGGCGTGGGCGGCGTGGATGCTCGCCTCGACCACCGATGATCGCGACGAGGCCGTCAAGTGGTACCGCGAGGTCATCGCCATGGTGAAGGCCGGCGCCGCCGACTCGCTCGGGCTGGCAGGGGGCGCCCACGGCTGGCTTTCCACGCTCGATGCCGGCGACGACCCGGTCGAGGCGATCCGCCTGACCTATCTCGCCGTCAAGGCCGGCCACTACCGCTCGGTCCCCGACCTCCGGAACCGCTGCGCCACCATCGTCGCCCATCCGGATCCTGCCGTGCTTGCCCGCGCCGCCCGCGACCCGGAAATCCGGAGCCTGATCCACCTCGAATTCTTCGCCCGCCTCGACGGACCGCAATTTTCCCCGATCGGAGAGGCCGAGCAAAAGCCGCTGGCCCGCTGGCTCGAGGTGCTCGACGCCGAGGCCACCGGCCCGGACCCGGATGCCGCCCGCATCGCCTGGGCCCTCTACGCCACGGGGCGCTTCGACGAGGCGGCCGATTGGCTCAAACGTTCCGACGAGGCCGACCCCCGTGCGGGTTGGTTGCGCGGCAAACTCGCCCTGCGCGCCGGCCGCATCGACGACGCAAAACGGGAACTGGCGCAATCCATCGAACGAGAGAAACAGGACCCGGAAGGCTGGACCCCCGCCAATCCGCTGCTCGACGGTCTGTGGGGTCATTCCGGACCCGAACGGGCCTCCTCCGCACAGGGCCGCTTGCTCGCGGACCTCGGGATGGTCGAGCTTTCGAGTGGCGAGTATGAAAGCGCCCTCGAATCCCTGGTGGAAGGCGGCTACTGGGAAGACGCCGCCTACGTCGCCGAACAAGTGCTTTCGGCCGATGAACTCCGGGATCACCTGCTGGAAGTCGCCCCCGAATGGTCGGCGGCGGCCGTGGATTTCTGGTCGGGAGCCGAGCAGTCCACCGAATGGGGCGGGACCTATCGCTATGGTGGACCCGCCGACCCCACCCGCTTCGAGCAGGGCCCGCGCCACGACCTGATGCCGCCGATGACCGAGCACGACCAGCTGCGCTACCTGCTGGCGCGACGGCTCGCCCGCGAGTGGCGCTTCGACGACGCCCGCGAGTGGATGCCGCCTTCGCTGATCCCGCTGTTCGACCACTACGTCGCCCTGCACCGCGCCCGGCGGTCCGGTCACCATCGCGGCGAAGACCTGGCTGCCATCACGTGGAGGCAGGCCCTCATCCACCGCATCTGGGGCATGGAGATGTTCGGCACCGAATCCAGTCCCGACGGCCATCTGCACGACGGCTCCTTCGCCGCGAGGGACTTCGCCGAGCTGCGTGGCTGGTGGGGCGGAGCGGAGTCGGAAGCACCGAGCGAATTCGTCCAGGAACTCGGACCGCCTGTCCTTGCCGTGAGCCAGGACGAGATTCGCCGCATCCAGGCCCACCGCCTGCCCGAGGAAAAGCGACAACGCTTCCACTACCGGTTCACCGCCGCCGAGATCGCCTGGAAGGCGGCTGCCGCGCTCCCGGACAACCACCCGCAGCTCGCCGGCATCTACCACACCGCCGGCCTGTGGCTCGCGGACCGGGATCCGCAGGCGGCGGATCGCTTCTATCAGGCCCTCGTCCGCCGCTGCGCCGGCACCGAGGACGGCCGGCGCGCCGACGCCAAACGGTGGTTCCCCGGCGACATCGCCCGCCCCGGGCAATGGCACCCGCTTCCCGGGTCACTCGAACCCCGGAGCCTCCCTTCGCCGCCTGGCGAAGGGTAATGACGGATCCTCAGCCTTCGGTGTTGTAGGCCTCCTCGCCGTGGGTGTTGCGGTCGAGACCGCCCATCTCCTCGTCCTCGCTCACGCGCAGGCCGACCACCAACTTGGCCACCGTCAGTCCGATCAGTGCGGCGGCAGCACTCCACGCGATCGTCACCAGCACGCTCAAGGTCTGTGCCCCGACCTGCTTGCCGACGGTCATGCCTTCGGCCAACGCGCCCTCGCGCAGAAAGACTCCGGTGAGGATCGCGCCGATGATCCCGCCCACGCCGTGCACGGCGAAGACGTCCAGCGAGTCGTCCACCTTGAGCATGTGCTTCAACTTGGTCGCAGTGAAATAGCAGCAAAAGCTCGAGAGCGCGCCGATCGCCAAGGCTCCGCCGACCGTGGTCGACCCCGCCGCCGGCGTGATCGCCACCAGGCCGGCCACCGCACCGGTGGCCACACCAACCGCGGTCGGCTTTTTCTGAATCAGCCACTCGAGTCCGGCCCACACCACCACCGCGGTTGCCGTCGCGGCATGGGTGGTAAGCATCGCCATGCCAGCCGAAGCGTCCGCCGCGCAGGCCGAACCGGCATTGAATCCAAACCATCCGACCCACAGCAGCGCCGCCCCGATCACGGTGAAGGGCACGTTGTGCGGGGCCAGGGCGGCACTCGGGTAGTCGCGCCGGCGCCCGACCATGATGCAGGCCACCAGTCCGGCCACCCCGGCGTTGATGTGGACCACCGTGCCGCCGGCGAAGTCGAGCACGTTCCAGCGGTGGAACAGCCCGCCGCCCCAGGCCATGTGCCACACCGGGATGTAGGCCAGCACCGTCCAGATCAGGGTGAAGATCAGCATCGCCGAGAACTTCATCCGCTCGGCAAAGGCCCCGACGATCAGTGCCGGGGTGATGATGATGAAGGTCATCTGGAAGGTCAGCCACACGCTCTCGGGGATCGAACCGTTGAGCAGTTCGGGCGTCAGGTGCTTGAGCATCACCTTCGATCCATCGCCGATGAACAGATTGTCCCCGCTGCCGGTGGCGAAGCTCGCCCCGAAGAGGATCCAGACCAAGCTCATCACGCCGGCCATCGCGAAGCATTGCACCAGGATGGACAGCACGTTCTTGGTCCGGACCAGACCACCGTAGAAAAGCGCCAGACCCGGAAGGGTCATCAACAGCACCAGCACCGTGGCCACCAGCATCCAGGCGGTGTCACCACTGTCCGGGGCGGGGCTGTCCTGCGCCGCGGCAGGCAGGACGAGGAGCAGAAGCCACATGAGAAGCGACAATCCGGGAGGTTGCAAACGGTTCATGGTGAGGGGTTTCTCAACATCCGGAAGGCATCTGTCCAGCTCCCGCTGCGTGCTCCTTTCCGGAGAATCGACATTCCTGTCGATCAACCCCACCTCGCTCTTGCATCGCATCGGGCTTCTCCCGAAGTTCCATTCATGCCCGCCAAAAAGTCCCGCAAACGCCGCAAACCCTCAACCCCGCCGCTTCCTCCCGCCGGTGACTGGCGCAGCACCGACGAGCAGGAAGTCCTCCGCCGCGTCCAGCGCGCCCGCGACGAGAAGCACTCGGTCACCTCGCTCAACGACGCCCATCCCGTCCTCTCCCGCTTCGACGTCGCGTCCCCCAGCGGCATGACCTATCAGGTCGAGATCCGCGACCCCGCCACTCGCGCCTTTTCCTGCACCTGCCCCGACTTCCGCACCGCCGGACTCGGCACCTGCAAGCACGTCGAGGCCACCCTCATCCGCCTCAAGCGCCGCCACCGGGGAGACTTCCGCGCCGCGGAAAAGGCCGGCTCGCCCTTCATCGACATCGTCCCCGATGGCGACACCCTGCGCGTCGAGCGCAACCTCGCCTCGCTCCCCGCCTCCCTGCGCCCGCTCTTCGACGACAGCGGCACCCTTGTCGCCGACCCAGACGAGGCCCTCGAAAAACTCCGCCGTTCCCGCGCGACCAAACTCCGCCTGTCGCAGGACATCGAGCCCTTCCTAGAGCACCGCCGCCGCGCCGCCGAACGCCGCGCCCTGCGCCGCGACTACGAGACCGGCGTCGTCGAGGGCCGCCACCCCGAACACGTCACCCTGCTGCCGCTCTACCCTTACCAGCGCGAGGGCATGCTCCACCTCGCCTTCGGCGAACGCGCCCTGCTGGCCGACGAAATGGGCCTCGGCAAGACCATCCAGGCCGTCGCCGCCAGCGCCCTGCTCCACCATCTCGGAAAGGCCGAACGCGTGCTGGTCGTCACCCCCGCCTCGCTCAAGACCGAGTGGGAGGAGCAGATCAAAAAGTTCACCACCCTTTCCCACCAGCTCGTCTTCGGACCCCGCTCCGCCCGTCTGAAATACTACACCGATAGTAGACCTCCCTTCTTCACCCTGGTCAACTACGAGCAGATCCTCGCCGACGGCCTCGACATCAACGAGCACCTGCGCCCCGACATCGTCATCCTCGACGAGGCCCAGCGGATCAAGAACTGGGCCACCAAGACCGCCCAGGCAGTCAAGCGCCTGCAGAGCCGCTACGCCTTCGTCCTCACCGGCACGCCGATCGAGAACCGCATCGACGAACTCTACTCCATCGTCGATTTCCTCGACCCCGCCCTGCTCGGCCCGCTGTTCCGCTTCAACCGCGAGTTCTACGAACTCAACGAAAAGGGCCGGCCCGAGAATTACAAGAACCTCCCCGCCCTGCGCGAGCGGGTGAAGCCGGTGCTCCTGCGCCGCCGCAAGCACCACGTCGAGACCGAGCTGCCCGACCGCACCGACCGCAACCACTTCGTCAAGCTCACCCGCGCCATGCGCGACGACTACGACGAGGTGAAACAACAGGCCTCCCAGCTCATCCAGCGCTCGCTCAAGCGTCCGCTCAAAAAGGAGGAGTCCGAGCTGCTGATGATCCTGTTGGGCATGATGCGGATGATCTGCGACTCGCCCTCCATCATCAAGAACCGCGACTGCGACCACTGTCCCAAGCTCGACGAACTCGACGGCATCCTCGACGACGCCCTCAGCGATCCCGACGTGAAAGTCATCATCTTTTCCGAGTGGGAAGGCATGCTGCAAAAGGTCCGCGACCTCGCCGAAGCGCGCGGCATCGGCTACGCCTGGCACACCGGCAAGGTGCCGCAGAAGAAACGCCGGGGCGAGATCCTCTCCTTCCGTCAGGATCCCGACTGCCGGCTCTTTCTCAGCACCGACTCCGGCGGCGTCGGCCTCAACCTCCAGAACGCCAGCGTCGTCATCAACTGCGACCTCCCCTGGAATCCCGCCCGCCTCGAACAGCGCATCGCCCGCGCCTGGCGCAAGCATCAGACGCGTCCCGTCACGGTCATCAACCTCGTCGCCGAGGACACGCTCGAGCACCAGATGCTCGCCACCCTCGACAACAAGATGAACCTCGCCGAGGGCGTCCTCGACGGCTCCGACGACGCCCTTGCCAAAACGAAGCTCAAGCGCGGCCGCGAGGCCAACCTCGCCCGCCTCAAGCAATTCCTCGGCACCGTGCCGAAAGGGAAAGCCGCCAAGCCGAAAGCCCCGCCCGCCGACCCTGCCCAGCACTTCGCCGACCGCGCCCGCGAAGCCCTCGGCGAGGCACTCATCCACTGTCAGGAAGCCATGCTCCCCGGCGACGCTGAGCCAGTCCTGCTCACGGTCCTGCGCGACGCGGCCCGCAGGCCCACCGTCGAGGAACTCCACCGCGAAACCGACTGGCGTGGTGGCACCCCGCGGCTCCACGTCCTCGACCCCGCCACCTGGACCGCCATCCGCCAACTCGCCGACAGCGGTCTTCTCACTCTCAACACCCGCGCCACCCGCCACCTCGCCGGCGACCCGCCGCCGGAGCCGACAAAACCCGCCCTTACCGAGCAACAGAAGCAACGCATCGCCGAGTTGAAGGCCTTCGCGGCCAAGAAGGAAAAAGTCGCCAAGCTCCTCATCGAAAGCGACCTCGCCGACGAGGCCGAGGAGCATCGCAAGGCGGCGGAAAACGCGCTGACCGAGGCGGCGGAGATCGAGAATTCCGCCTCATGATGCCCGGCGGTGTGCTCCTATGGCATCCGGCGTCTCGGGCTCTGCCCTCCTTTTCACCCCCGAAAGGTCACGATCTCAAACCACCCGAGCACCGCAAAATCCCGCTCGTTGTTGGTGATCAACCGCTTCACGCCCGCCCGACGGAAGCCCGCCGCCAGCAGGGTGTCCGGCAAGCGCTTGCGCCCGAGTCTGTGGCGGGAAAGCCAGGCAAGGAAATCCGTCACCGCCTCTCCGTCCGGAAACACCCGGACCACGCTACTGCCGGAATCTCCGCCGGTGCGCCACCGCGCGGTGAATGGCATCGAGCGTGGCGTCGAGGTGTTTCGCGAGATCTTCGGCGAGGAAGCGCAGGACGTGGCAGCCGTTTTCCTGCAGCAGTGCGTCCTTGCGGCGGTCGCGACGGTAGGCCTCCGGGTCGGCGAGGTGCTGCGGCCCGTCGATCTCGATCGCGATCTTCAAGTCGTGGCTAAAAAGATCCACCTCCATCTCGCTCCAGCCGTCGAACGGGATCGGTAGTTTCTGGTTGAGCCAAAACAGGCCGGCGGTTTCCGGGAGGGACCCGAGCCGCCGGAAAAGGAAGGCCTCCGAAGCGCTGCGCGCCCGGGATTCGTCATCGGTGGGACGGCTGGCGGCGACAAACAGCCCCGCCAACGGCACATCCACCCCGTCGCGGATCAGCCGCCGGACGCTTGCCGCATAGTCGCGCTTCCACAACGGATCGATCGGCAGCGGCACCTCCGCCGGCCAGCCGGGCAGGGCGCTGGCCGGGAGCAGGATGGTGTAACCCACCGCCTCGTAGCCCGCACAGCGTTTGTCGAACATGCGGGAAAGCATCGGCACGTCGAGGTCGGCGTAGTCGTGGATGCGCACCTCGCGCTTGCCGTCGTGCAGCCGGTGGAGGCGCCCGGCATACTGGGCGACGGTCCCGCGCCACGACACCGGCATGGTGAGAAACAGGGTGTCGAGCCGCGGATCGTCGAAGCCTTCGCCGACGAAACGCCCGGTGGCGATGACCACGCGACCTTCATCCTCGGGGATCGTGGTCAGCGATTCCATCGCTTCGCGCAGCACCTTGCGACCCATCCCGCCGCGCAACACGACCAGGTGCTCGACATGGGGGCGGAGGAGTCCATCGAGGATCTCGATGTGCTCGGTGCGCTCGGTTAGAACCAGCGGGGAGCGTCCTTCCCGCAAGGCCGCCAGCACCTCGTCGCGGATCATCTCGTTGCGTGGCACACAACGCATCAGCTCGTCGCACAGGTTCTGGTATTCCAGTCGCCGATCGGGATCGGGCTCGACCATCGAGCGGAATCCCGTGGGCCGGACGATGACGTGGTGGCTGAAAGGACGCGCCTCGGCCTGCCGCTTCGCATCGACCCGATGGCGCACCGGCCCGCACTGCATGAAGATGATGGGATGATGCCCGTCCTTGCGCGTGATCGTGGCCGAGAGGCCGCAAACGAAACGTGCCTTCGCCCGCCGGGCCACCAGCTCGAAACTCTGCGCCGAGAGGTGGTGGCATTCATCCACGATCAGATGCCCATAGTCCGCCACCCGGTCATCGACCACCCCCTTGCGCACCACGCTCTGGATCAGCGCGACATCGAGACCGCCGGTCAGTTTCCGTCGTCCGCCACCGAGTCTGCCGATGGATTTGACCGGGATGTCGAGGAAGGCAGAAAGTCGCTCGACCCATTGCTCCATCAACTGCTGCCGGTGGACGAGGACCAGCGTGTTCACCCCGCGGGCGGCGATCAGATGCGCGGCAAGCACGGTTTTGCCGAAGGCGGTGGTGGCGGCAAGCACGCCGGTGTCGTGGGCCAGCATGGCCTTTGCGGCTGCTTCCTGTTCCGGGCGAAGCGTGCCGGTGAACTTCACCTCCAGCGGCTCTCCCGTCACCCGCTCGTCGCGGATCCGCCGCTTGATCTTGTGGGCCCTGAGCAAGGTCTTCAATTCGTCGATGCACCCCCGCGGCAGGCCGATGTGTTCCGGCAGGTCTTCGGCGCAGCTGATGATACGAGGTTTGCCGTAGGTCGGCAGCCGCATCGCCTGGGCCCGGTAGAACTCCGGATTCTGGAAAGCGGCGAGACGCACCAGCCGGTTTCGGAGCGCGGCGGGAAGTTCGTTCTTTGCCAGGTAGATCTGATCGCCCAGCACCAGCTCGAGTTCCGCCGGCAGCGGCGGCCCGATCGGCGGTTCGCGGCGACGCCTCGACGGCGGGGCGTTCCACGGCTCGTCATCTTCCCCGTCATCGGCCGAAACGAAACGCACGCCGGTCACCCGGCCGCGGGAGTCGGCATCGCGGGCCAGGGTCTTCACCCGCTCTTTCTCGATTCGTTGGATCCCGGAAAGGAAGGCCCACTGGTCGGGCCACGGCGTGAGCGCGTCATCCACGAACACGCTGTTGCCATTCATCCGCGGCTCCTTTTGCAGCGGCAGCGCGATCAGGTTGCCGAAGCCGCCCTTGGGCAGCGTGTCCTGGTTCGGAAAGAGGCGGTCGTAGGAGGCGAGGCCGAGTTCTGGACGGCGCTCCATCGTCTCGGTCAGAAGAAACGATCCGAGCTTGCGGGCGAGGGTCGCCGGCACCGCCTCGGCGAAGAACAACCAAACGTGCCCACCATTTCCCGAGCGCGAGCGTTCGAGAGCCGCTGGGATCTCCAGGTTTGCGCAGGTTGCCATCACCGCACGCACGTCGTCGCCCCACGCTTCCTTGTCGAAATCGATGGCGAGGAAACGGCAGGTCTCGTCGGCCAGCATCGGATAGACCCCGGCGACGAAGTCCGCGCCCGTCTTGTCCCGGCCCGACAGATGCCAGTGGATCATTTCATCTGTGACCGGCAGGAAGGCGCGGTGAGCGCAGTCGGCGCATTTGATCCGCGGCTTCTCGCACACGCCGCGCACCCACTCGTTGCCGCAGGCCGGAGCATAGCCGGCGCGACCGGTCCGCCGACTCTCGAAGCGCCGGGGATAACCCGCATTTCTCATACTCCCGGTGGCGATTCGCCGATGGGGGGCTCGATCTCGGTGAGAGATGAGATCAGCGGCTTTTGAGCACCCTCGGCG
>NZ_JBISBU010000078.1:0-19192 GCF_044385805.1 Haloferula sp. A504 | reverse complement strand
CGCTCAGCGGCGAAAATCGTGCATGCCTTCAAAGCCTGGTTACCGAGAACTTCCAGCTGTTCGAGAATCCGAAAAGTTAATGCCGAGAAGTATACTTTCTAAATCAGATTCCAGATAAATCGAAGCAATCCTATTAGCGATTTCAAGATCTCCCTTTTTAGTGTAATCGACTTGCAGGGCTTTGAGTTGTTCAACAAAAATCTTATCAATCCGAGCGATCGCAGTGTCACGTTGCTCCACTAGCTGCTGAGCATCTGGCGGCAGGGGACCTTCAGCTCGTACATCCGCCTGAAAAAATAAGGCGATCAGGAACACTGCCAGCGATTTCATCGCTTCCAACCTCGGTAACTCGAGGACCTCTTTCAAGCCGAAAGCCGAAGGCAGCGCTAGGTTTACGCCCGTTGACACCCGAGGCCGGGCGTGAACCCCCTGCTTCTTCAACACCGGGAGTGGCTGATCCAGCCCGAGGCGCTGGAAGCAATGGAACTCGCGGCCCGCTCGTTCCACGAACGCGGCGCTAGCCTGCCGGGCCAGCCGCAGTCCAACCCGCTCCTTTCCGTCGACGACGGTGTGGGCGTGGTGGCGATCGAGGGCCCCATCCTCCGCAAGCCAGATGCTTTCGCTCGTGCCATCTTTGGTGCAACTGACTCGGAAGAGATCGGAGCCGCGCTCCGGGAAGCGTCCGAGCGCGACGACATCCGTGCGGTGTTCCTCGACATCGATTCCCCGGGAGGCACGGTGGCCGGCACTCCGGAATTGGGATCTGCGGTGGCCAATCTCAATGAGCGGAAGCCGGTCTACGCGTTCTCCTCCGGCCTCATGTGCTCGGCGGCCTACTGGATTGGAAGCCAGGCGCGTGCCGTCTATGCCACCCCCTCCGCCCGGGTCGGGTCCATCGGTGTGATGCAGGTGGTCGTCGACCAGTCCGCGGCGCTTGAGAATCGCGGGATCAAGGTAGAGGTCTTTTCGGTCGGCAAATACAAGTCGATCGGCGCGCCCGGCACATCCCTCACCGACGACCAGCGGGAGTTGATCGGCTCCAACCTCGCGGAAACGGCCGCCGAGTTCCATGCGGCGGTGCTGGCACGCGGCCGCGCGATCCCGGCAGATGCCATGGAAGGCCAGGCGTTCACCGGCCGCCAGGCACAGAATTTCAACCTGGCGGGCATGGTTTCGGACAGGGCGGAAGCCCTGCGGCGCCTTCGCGTCTACCACGCCGCAGTTGACACCGGATCCCGTGCAATGAGCACCGCTCTCGAAGACCAACTCGCCGAAGCCCGCAGCCAGGTCGAAAACCTACAGGCGGAAAACAAGACCCATGTTGACCAGCTGGCCGATGCCCGCGCCCAGGTCGCCACTCTTGAGGACGACAGCAAAGCGCAGGCGGATCTTCTGTCGGAAAGCGCCACCGCCCAGGAGGACTTGCGCGGGCAGGTCGAACTTCTCACAGCCGAGGTGGACACCCTCAAGGCCGAGCGCGACACCGCCACCGGCAAGGTCGAGGAATTTCAACGCCAAGTGGCCGATCTCCAGGCGTCCCAGACGGATTTCGACAAGCGCGTCCAAACCGAAGTCGCCCGAGTGGTTGCCTCCACCGGCACCACCGCACCGGCGCGCGTCACCCCGGCCGGTGACCAGTCCCAGGCCGCCGATCTCCAGGCGCAATTCGCCGCCATCACCGACCCGGCCGAACAGACCGCCTTCTGGCGCAAGCTCACGCCCGACCAGCAAGCCCTCATCCTCAAGCACCAAGCCTGACAACTCGCCATGTCCAACACCCTCACCGACGTCAAAGACATCAAGGTCGCCCAGCGGGCACTCCAGCCCTTCATGGCAAACCTGATGCCCGTCAGCGCGTTCTCGACTGACTTCAGCCCGCTGCCCGCCGACAAGCTCGACACCGTGCGCGTGCCGCTGGTCGGCGCGCCCAGCGAGTCCAGCGACTTCACCGGCGACTATTCGGCCAATGCGGATTCCACGGTCACCGTGGTTCCGGTGGTGCTCAACCGCCACAAGTACAAGACCGTGCACATGACCGCCAAGGAGTCGGCGGAAACCGCACTCAAGGTTCTGGAAACCCTGGTGGAAGCCGCCGCCCAGCAGCTCGCCCAGGACGTGCTCCTCGATATCTTCACCGAGATCACTGCCGCCAATTACGGTGCGCCGGGGATCTCGGCACTCGCCGCCACCTCGTTTGACTACAAGAAGGTGCTCAGCCTGCGGGAAAGCTGCGGCAACGCGAAGATGCCGCCTAACCCGCGCGCGCTGGTGCTCGACGCCGGCTACTACACCAACCTTCTGGCCGACGACGTGGTTGCCAAGAGCTTCAACCTGAACCTCAACGCCCCGGCCGTGACCGAGGGCCTGGTCAAGCGCCTTGCCGGCTTCGCGCTGCACGAAACCACGATCCTGCCGGCTGACCACGCCGAGAAGCTGGTGGGCTTTGCTGCCCACTCGAGTGCGATGGCCGTGGCGATGCGCTACCTGCAGCCGGTGGCCGACTACCAGCAGGCCGGGGCGGTCACCGATCCGCAGACCGGAATGACCTTCGGCTACCTGCGCTTCACCGACACCCGCGCCAACAAGGTATTCGTCACCCTGGAATGCCTCTACGGCTTCGTCGCCGCCAAGACCGATGCCCTCAAGCGGGTCGTCAAACCCTGAACCGCCACCACCACCATGATTCCCTTCAGCAAGACCGGCGACGCCGGCAGCACCCTGAGTCACGTCGTCATCCCCGCGGGTGGCCGCGACCGGATCCGCGTCCAATACGTGAGCGCCACCTCCGACAAGGCGGCGTCCCTGCTCAACCTCAAGGGCTCGACGAGGTCCTCGATCGTCACCGCCGCCAGTGCCTCCAACCAAAAGGTGATTTCTGCGGCCCCCTACGCCGGGGCGGCCCAGGACGACGTGGTGGTACTATTCAGCCTCGCCACCGGCACCGGCATTCGGGGTGTGGTGGATGCGGTGGACGCCGAGGCCGGAACGATCACCCTCAAGGCCAACCTCGGCCTGGCTCTCGCTCCCGGCGACCAGGTCCACCTGATGGCCGCGCAGGGTCAGATCCCCGTTGGAGCAACCACCAAGGAAGCTACTGCTCCCACGGTCTTTGCCGTTCTGGAAGGCCCGGCGCTGCTCGAACTCGATGGCACCTCCGCCTGCCGGATCAACCTGGTGGCGGGGGAGTATCTCTGATCTGCAGCGCCAACCGGCAATGCCCCGGTCCTCGAGCGGATCGTCAAGGCCACGCCGTAATCCTCACTTGCTCATCCCTGGTTGGTCGTTGCCGCCCCCTCTGGAGTGATCTGGAGGGGGCAGTCTGGTGAGGGTCTATCTGCCAAACTCTACTCCACAATGCACTTGCCTTGCATTTCCAGGGCCGGCATCTTCATCGAGTCCAATGCGACTAATTTCTGCATCCTGGCTGCTCATGCCAAACCTGGCTACAGTGTTTGGAGTAGGCATTCTTACCGACCTTTGCGCGGGCCAGTTTGGGCTATTTGAATACGGAGTTGTTGAGGAATCCACGATCGAGATCACGGGGTACCCATCAAGCGCAGTAGGGGCGGTCTCGATACCCGAAGAGATCGAAGGGAAACCTGTCACGTCGATAGGCACCTATGCCTTTAGGGACTGTGCACAGATAGCGTCTGTCGACCTTCCAAGTTCCCTGGTATCGATCGGATTTGGAGCCTTCTCAGGTTGCCGAAGTCTAACCTCGGTGGAGATACCGCAAGGCGTGACTAGGATCGGCGTCTATGCGTTTCAAAGCTGCACAGGCATTGAGAGCATCTTTTTGCCAAGAAATGTTTTTCAAGTCTATGGGGATTCATTTTCATCCTGTAGTAATATGACTTCAATCGAAGTCGATGGAGAAAACCCAAACTATTCTTCAGTAGACGGCGTCCTGTTCGATCAGGACCTGAGCGAACTCATTCGCTACCCGTGTGGAAGACACGGCGTCTATAGTATTCCGCAAGGAGTTACTATTGTTGGCAGGGATGCCTTCAGTTCGTGCCATGAACTCCAAGCGATTCACTTTCCTGCTAGTGTTAACCAGATTGAAGCCCATGCCTTCGAATTTTGCTCCCAGATTACTGATGTCGAGATTCCTGGAAGCGTTGAACAAGTTGGTCAATACGCCTTCTTCGGTTGCTCGAGATTGCGAAGTGTCCTGATCCACGAGGGATTGAGCGACCTTGGGGTAGGGGCATTCAAGAATTGCAGAAGGCTCGCCGATGTTGTGCTCCCTGACACGCTACCGGTGATCAGTGATTCTGCATTCAGGTTCTGCGACAGTCTGGTGACGATCAGTCTCCCCTCAAACCTCTCAAGTATTGGTCCGAACGCATTTCAAGGTTGTGATGAACTTGCGCACATCACAATTCCAGACACAGTCGTCAGCATTGGAGATGGTGCGTTCGGCGCGTGTCAGAAACTAACTACAGCGGTATTTCTTGGAGATGCCCCCGTGCTCGGATCTTGGGTTTTCATTTCTGTTGATCCAACTTTCTCAGTCTACTTCCTTCCCGGTGCGACAGGCTTCGATGCGCCAGCATGGAGCGCTTACACGCCACTTGCCGTGGACCCTGAGAGTGAACCGATGGAGTATTGGCTTGTAAGACACGGCTTTCTGCATTCTACGTCAATGGAAGATGACCTGAACGGTGATGGAGTGAACCTGTTGCTGGCTTACGCGCTCAACCTTGACCCGCGAAGCCCTCACTCTGGGATGCCACGAGCAGAGGTTGATCAAGGCACTCTTCAGATGGAGTTTTATGCGTCATCACCTGGGGTTGTCTACACTGTAGAGTCAAGTGCTGATCTTTCTTCCTGGAAGGATTCAGAGGTGGCCCTTTCTTCCATCGACTCAGGAGGATACAGGATTGCTTCGATTGGAAGCGCTTCCACGCACCGTTTCCTTAGAATCAAGGTAGAGTAGCAGGTGCTTGACCTTGATTTGTCCGCGGAAAGAACACCCGTAATACTTTGACACCCGGCACGAGGCATGCCCCTCGACTCGGAAATCCTCGCCGACCTCCACCAACTCCTATCCGAGCATGGCGTGACGGCCCGTTGGAACGGGATCGACCTACTCGTGCTGGTGAGCCGGACGCGCCGTGACCAGCAGATCGACCTTGGAGGATTTGTCGACACTCCCGACCTCAGTCTGCGGGTTCCCAAGGCCGCATTCCCCGAGGCTCTTCCGAAGTTCGGGGACCGCATCGAGGTGGACGGCGAGGACTACCGGATCGTCCAGGTGGGCAACCATCCACGCTCGCCACTTCTCACCCTCAGCCTCTCCACCACCGATGAGTGACGATGCGATCAGATTCACCACCAAGCTGGGCGGCGGCAGCGACGTGGCGCGAGTCCTGCGACGCTATCCGGAGAAGGTGGCCCGCTCACTCGAGTCCCTGGTCAAGCAGGAAGCGCGTGGCCTGGCCGTCGAACTCGCCCGCAACACGCGGCCCCACGGATTCTCGCAGAAAGCGCGCAAGCGAGGCGAGAAGGCGGTGGCGAAGGACATCCAGAAGGTCTACATCTTGCCCGAACAGGCCTATGAGAGTGCCATGTCGCAGGACATGACGCACGCCGACCGTTTCTGGGCGAACATCCAGAACAGGCGCTTTGCCCGTGCGCGGCAGGCGCTTGCGGAGTCTCCGTCGAAGTGGCGGGACCTACCGCTCGGGCGGCTCGATCCGAAACACCACAAGGCCCGACTCCACGGGAAGGCGAGCGGGGCGGCGCAGGTGGTCACCAGCCGCAAGGCGCTCGACACCTACATCAACAGGATCCAGAAGCGGGTGGGCTTCGCCAAGGGAACGTGGATCAAGGCGGGCAAGGCGATCGGCGGGCGGGTGCGCGGCGCGGCACAGTGGGCCACCCGGCACCGCAAGGCTCCAGGCAGTGCCACGGTGAAGACGGGAGCCAAGCCTTCCGTCACGCTCATCAGCCGGCTCGACTACATGGACGACGTGTTGACCGAAGCCGGCATCCGGCTGGCGATGGAAGTGGCGGCCGGGAGGTTCCGCCGGGCGCTGGCCACTTCGCTTCGGAAGATCAACGAGCGGACGAGACGGAAGCTGCGGCGTGCCGCTTAGGCGATGAAAAGTTTTTCCCGATGATAGGAGAGGTAGACTTCGGTCCCGCGAGGCACGGAACGTCGGAGATGGAGCCCGGGCAGGCCAAACAGCTCGCGTTCTTCCGGGGGAAGCGTCGAAGAGAGCAGCATCCGCCCGGATTCATCGAATGAGACCAAACCCGCGTCAAAAAGTGCGTCCAGGTTGGCTACCAAGGGCAAACCGTTCATTGGGTCGAGGCGTTCCTCGTTTGTGGAATCACGCCACGGCTTGATGTGCGACGCTCGAATTGCGTCGAGAGTAGCTGAACCCGTCACGGCGCAGCGGTGGCCCCAAGTCGAAAGGACGGCAACCCGAAAGGCGCCCTGACCAACTCTTGCGGATACAATGGCATCTTTCGTCGTGTTCTCCGGAGGCTTCTGGTTGATGATCCTCCGAAGATCGGGCGCGAGGGTGCTATTCGAGGTCTGCCTGCGTGCAACGCTCTCGGTTGGGACACGCCTCACAACCTTGCGGTATGTGTCCCGGCCGAGGACGAGTTCTTCCCCCAGCAAGACAAGTTCGTCCTCATTGAAATCCGCAATCTTGCGGACCTCCTTGTTGTTTGGGTCGACTGCCTTGCAAACCACCGCGTAGCCCTCAAGGCCGCCTTCGATAGCCTTGAGGTGATCCATGCGTTCGGGGAATCCGGGGGATTTTCGCAATGGCTTGTCGTAGTAGACCTGCACCCACTCGCTGCCCTCCCGGGTGATTGTTTGATCCTCCCATACCCGCAGGTAGACCCTGTTGGCGACCGGATCGACTGCGCCCCATGACCACCGGGGATTGGCCAGGTTGGCACCAAGAGTTTCCTCGAAAAACCGATTGATCTTCATATCTATCGAAACAGTGGCAGACAGGTTACGGGTTCACCCTGAGGATGCCAGCATAGGTTGACTCCGACTTCATGACAGATGCCCAATCTGATCGAAGATGCCCTCGCCTCGAAGCTGGCCACCTGGCTCGATGAGAATCGCCCGGAGGCGATCTCGGCCACCGTGCCAATCCACGTCGCCAACCGGGACGAACTGCGAACGCGGCCCTGCATCGTGCTGGCCACCTCCGACACGAAGCCGGTGTCAGGCGCCCGCCACACCGCCCGGATCAAGTTCGACGTCCACCTCTTCACCCAGGTCGACGACACGCCCGCGGAGACGAGCGCCTTGTGGGCCTGCGAGTTGACAGGCCTGCTGGCGGATGTCGCGGCGATCCAGGCGGACTTGAACGATGAGACGTTTTGCCTGCACGACCTCCTGCTCCGCGACTCGTCCACGGTGCCGGATGAATCCCGCGGCCGCGAAACTGTGGTCAGTTACGAGGCGGTGGTTTCGGCGGTGTGATGCTCGGTTGACACCCCGGCCGGGGCAAATGGCCGCATCGCTTCTGGGCACCACCGGCAACTGGGGCATCCCCCAGGACGAAGCCGGCATCCTGATCACCGACCTGTCGTTCGACTTCTCCAACCAGGAGAAGCCGGTCCTCGACAAGGGCGGCGAAATCATCGGCCTCGCGCTCTATCAGGAAATGGCCGAGGTGAAGCTCTCGGGCCTCGTGTCGAAGGAAAGCCCGTTCTCCGGTAAGGTTGGAGCCGCCCTCACTCTCGCCAACACCGTGCCCGGCCACCTGAACGGCAGCGGCGGCACCACCATCGTCAGCCAGATCTCCCGAAGCCTGAACAACGAGGACTTCGAGAAGATCGACATCACCGCCAAGTACTACCCGTTCGTCGCGGCGAGTGGCGGGTCATGATCACCTCAACCTGAGATTCTGAGATGAACGCCGTATCCCACCTGTCCTCCACCGCCACCAGCAACACCTGCCTCGCGGCTGCCCTGACCGCAGTCGGCATCCCGCTGGCAGAGAAGCCATTCGTTCGCGTCGTCGGCGACGGCATTCGTGGCGAACGCGTTGTCTGGTTCTTCGACCCGCAGAGCCCGGACGGGAAGTTCCAGACGAAGGAGCTGATCACCGCCTGGAACGACGACGCATGGCACCTCGCCAACCCGGAGCATCCATTCGCCTACATCAAGTGCGCTCTCAAGAACCGGGAGCGCCTCGTCGACAAAGTGAAGCAGGACGTCCCACTGGCCTGTGTGAAGCGCCGGGGCAAGATCGCCCTTCTGCCGCTAGACGCGTCCCCTCGCACCGAGGACCTGTTCCTCCGTCACCTCTGAAGCCATGGAAGATCCCGATCGCCAGAAACTCCTGTCCGCTGCCTTCCACGATGTGGAAACAATCATCGGCGGGCACTCGATGCGCCCGCTCTCGCTGGCCAGCTACGACGTTCTGCTTCGGACCGGAAACCCAATGGTGAAGGGCGAGATGCCCGAGGAGGGCACCCCGGAGTTCACAGCCGCGCTGATGGGGTTTGTCTTCGCCCACTGTGCCCCTTGGCCCGACGTGGTGCGGGCCTCCTTCGACGACCAACGCTTCCGCGAGGAGACGCTCATCTTCTGCGGTGACCTCACCCCGACCGCCTTCCAGACCGCCTTCCAGCGGCTTGAGGAGCAATCGAAACAACTGGAGGCGGCGCAGGTGGAACCCGCATCGGAACTGGGCGGAAAAAAGCCGTCCCCTGCGACGAGCCCGGGTTCGTAGCCGCCCAGGTGTTCGCCATCGCCGCCGAAACCGGCTGGCCCGAGGAGAGGATCCTGCTCATGCCGCTGGCGCGACTCGCCCAATACCAGCACTGCCTGCTGCGGGGGAGCTCGGTTCGCACCAATTGGAGTAGCGTACGAGATCAGGGGTCCTCCTTAAAGGAGAGGCTAACCTTGATTAGGCGCAGGTGGATGGAAGGCGTACCAAGTGAGTTTCCGTTGGCGAGCGCCGAATCTCCTTGAGGTTTCTCGTTCCGCATTTTTTGCTGTCGCGTGAAATGAAAGCGGTTCTCAGCATCTTGGCGGTAGCGAGTGTCGTAGGCTCACTCCATGGCAGCGAGTATGTAACACTCCATAACAATAATCCGAGCGTGATCCTTGATCCCGGTGATGTTGTAGAAGTCCTTACGGCTCGTTACCAAGGCGGATCTTTCAGTCCTAAGCTGAATGTTTCCGTCATTGATGGTCCCGGATTAGGCTTCAGCATTCCGTCAACCACCAGCGACGTGGGGCAGCGACTAGAGGGGAGGGTTTTTACGGGGCTCTCAGGAATGTCCCTGACCGAATACAGTTCAGTGAAGGTGATTGTGACTCTTCGAGTGACGGGACCCAATGAAGGATTCACTTCGGATCCGGTGGTAGTGCCGGTTGCTGGTGGAACAAGATATTCGGTCTCTCTGGAAACCTCTACAGATCTTCAGGCATGGGCCCCAGCCGCACCTGGCGATTACACCTCGACTAGCGAAGCAAGGTTCTTCCGTGTTCGGGCTGTGGTGGTTCCAGACCCATGAGGGGACCTGTTGGCTTCCGTTGACGTGCACTCTGGGGCATGAGCGCCCTGACCGTCACCCTCGGAGCCGACATCTCTGCCCTGAAAAGGGCCATGGCTGGCGCGACGGACCTGGTGGCGTCATCTGCCCGTCGGATGCGCCGGTTGACCAGTGCCGGTCTCGCGGGGCTCGGCAAGGGTGGTGCACTGGCGCTGCAGAAAGGCTTCGCGCTCTCGGGCACCGCGCTCAAGGCAGGGATCGGGGGCGCACTCGCGGGTGGTGCTGCCGCGCTGGCCGGTGGGGTGAAGGCGGTCAATGCCGCCGCGGATTTCGAGCAGACCAAGGTGGCGTTCACCACCCTGATCGGTGACGCCGCCAAGGCCGAGGAGACCCTCACGCGCCTCCGCAAGCTCGGTGCCGAAACTCCATTCGAGTTCCCCGAACTGGCCGATGCGGGCCGCAAGCTAATCGCCTTCGGTGAGGGAGCGGACACCGTGCCCGACACGCTGCAGCGCGTCGGCGACATCTCGGCGGGCATCCAGGCGCCGGTCAACGAGATCGCGGAGCTCTACGGAAAGGCGCGGGTCCAGGGGCGGCTATTTGCCGAGGACATCAACCAGCTCACCGGCCGCGGCATCCCGATCATCGGGGAACTGGCGAAGCAGTTCGGCGTGTCGGACTCCGAGGTGAAGAAGCTCGTTGAGTCGGGGCAGGTCGGATTCCCGGCCATCGAGCAGGCGTTCGTTTCGTTGACCTCCGAGGGCGGGAAGTTCGCCGGGATGATGGCCGCCCAGAGCAAGACCACCACCGGCCTGTTCTCGACCCTGAAGGACGCCATCAACGAAACATTCCTGATCCTCGGCCAGCCGATCAACGACGCGATCCGGCCGCTCATCGCGGAGGCAATCGGACTCGTCCAGAAGCTCGCGCCGATGGCGAAACGGGCAGGCGAGGCGGTCAAGAACGCGATCCAATTCGTGATCGCCGCCTTCAAGAGCGGGCAGATGCTCGACCTGATCGCAACCTCCCTGAAGCTCGGCTTCATCAACGCGGTCAATTCACTGATAAACGGATTCCGCATTGCGGTCGGGTTCCTCTGGAACGCGCTGACGGACGGCACGATGTGGGCGAATCTCGGCAAGCTCTACATCGGCATCGCGATCAAGTTCTACAACAAGATCCTCCGGGGCATGGAGACGGTTATCAATTTCCTGGCCGCGGGAATGGAGTGGGTGGCCGCGCTCCTCATTAAGCAGCTCCTCAAGATTCCCGGCATGGACAAGCTGCTGGGCTTCGGTCCCGAGGACGTGAATACGAACTTCGGAGACCTCTACCGCAGCCGGCAGGACGGGAAGTTCTTCGGCCTCGATCTCGACGGCATGGAGCAGTTCGGTGACCAACTGACCGGCGAGGGGGCGTCGGGACTCGGCGAGCGCCTGGCGGCAGCAGCGGCGAAGGCGATTGAGGATGCCGGTGCCAAGGGCGAGTTCATCGACACCTCCGGGATGCAGGACAAGTTGGTCGGCATCATCCGGACTATTCAGGACGCCCTGCCGAAGCCGGGGGATGCCAAGGAGGCGACGGGCAAGGTCGCGGGAGCAGCACGCACGGCGAACGCTCCGGGTCTGGGCACCCAGCAAGCGAGGCTTGCCCCGATCGTCACGTCCCTGGCCAAGGTGGGTGGCGGCGGCTACTCGTCCGGTGCCCTGGATGCCCAGCGGGAGAACAACCGCCTGACGGGCGAAACGAACCGCCTGCTCCAAGAATCCAACCGGCACCTAAAAGGCATTGGTAAGGGCGGGACCCTGACGGCGGCATTCGGCTGAGTGATTACCTTAGGGCGTCGAGGATCGCACTCCAGTTGTCGCGGTATTTCTCGAGGCCCTTAGTGGAGACTGCGGTATGGAGAGAATCCCATTTCTGGGGCCTGCGCCCATTGTGTCGTGCCAGAAACTCTTTGTGCCTCCTCACCTTGAAGTCACGCAGCTGCTTCCAGCTGCAGATGTAGAAGCGGTCGTTGCGATCCGGCTCAAGGCGGACGAATACCATCATCAGATTTCGAATGGGGCAGATTTTCTTCCTGCCCACGATCTGTTTGCGCCGCTTCTTGTCCAAGGTGATTTCGCAGAAGCTGGGAAGGTTCAACTGCCACGATTCGCTTCTTCCAGTTTTCACCTGAACAAACACATGCCGACCCTTCTCATCCGCGGCGATGATGTCGTAGTGGGGGACGTTGCCGGTGAAGGTCGTGGCGATGAGCTCCATTCGGGAAAGCTCTGCGGCGACGAGGTACTCGCCCGTTTGCCCCACCAGCTTGTTGCTTCGACCCGTGGCCACTGAGTATTCTTATTTCAAATGCTCAAATCCGGGCCAGTCTATCAAGCCCTTGTGTAAATCCATTTGCTTGTGATCAAGTTCAGATAGAGAGGCAATAGGTCGACCATGGAGTTGCGATACTTCACAATGGGATGAGAGAGGAGACGTTGAGAATCGATCACCACCTAGCAATTTGAAAGTGCAAACGTAGTAACTCCTGATCATGGCTCCAAACCCATTCTGAGCATCCACTTCGATATATGTTTGGCGAAATGGACCTTCCTCCGCGACAACCTGAAAATTGGAAAAATTAGCGGTACTAGGAGCCTTAAGAGAATTACGAATGATCTGCTCGGTAATGAGCTTCACTTTCTGGTCTTCGTCCCGAGCAGCAAAAGCTCGTCCAGCCTCCGAGGGAGGATTGGAGGACGCCTCATCGGACTCAGTCAGATCACCACGATCCTCTGTCGGCCCACCTATAAAATCAAGAAAGAAACCGAGCAGAAAAATCCCTACAAGGATCCCCAGCAAATGGGGAAGGAGCGATCGCCTATCCTTGGCGCTTGGCTGCTCACTTGGGGTCGTTGGCAGGGCTTGTGTTGGCTCGGGCCCGTCAGGTTCTTCTTCGATCGATGGTACAACCACGGCTTCGGAACACGCAGGACACTGAATCGATTGCCCAAAAAGCTCCTGCGTTGCGGAAAGATGCTGACCACATGACGGGCAGCTGAACTTGATGGAAGCGGCGCTCATGCTCTCTGACTGGCGAATCCTAGGATTCTCCTATTACTGAGATTTGCGCTAGCAGGTTTAGCTTCCTTGTCGCCCATAGTCAAGGTGACCGAGGCACATGACGCGATTGGTGCGAAGCCCCTCCAAAGCGCTCCCGAAACCTAAGGGCATGCGATTCGGGAACGATGGCTCATGCTCGTCACCACTTTCCCGGCTCATTCTTCAGTTGACGCCGCGCCTCGGCCAAGATGCCGAGACACGTTGCCATCCAGCCAGGCCGCCTCTACCCGCAGCCTGGGTATTCCGTCCAGATCGACAAGGAGGGCAAGTGGACCGCCACCCAGGTCTTCCTGTGCCACCGCAACTCGGCCGTGGCACTCATGCCCCGACCGGGCACGGCCCACCCGGAGATCCCTTTCATTGCGATCTCGCAGGTCAGCGCCAGCATCACCGAGGGCGACCTTGCCGAGATCACCTGCAACTACGCGGGGGCCGAGGAAAAGGACGAGGAGGACGAGAAGGCGAATGCGGTCTACACGATGGGGCTGTCGCTTTCCGAAGAGCCGATCCTCACCCACCAGCGCTACAAGGACCTCGTAGCCAAGGAGCGCGAGGCGATCCAGATGATCGTCGCGGGCAAGGAGAAGGACGACCAGGGCAACAAGCTGCGGGACAAGATTGAGAGCGAACGCGGCAAGGAGGTCCTCGCCAAGATCGAGCGCGGCCAGACGAGCTACTACAGCCCGCGGGTGACGTGGCGTGAAAGCTGGGTCCGCGACAAGCCGGCCGCCGCCGCCGAACTCAACGACATCGGCAACATCTCAACACCGAACGGGCCGGCACCCAGTCTCGCGGGCGGTCGAAACTGGCTGCTCAACGGCGTGACACAGACCCAGGAAGGCAAGTCGTTCCGCCTGGAGATGGAATGGCTCGCCAGCGACCGGGGCGGCTGGGATCCGGAAATCTACAAGGACCCATGAACCGGCTACCGCAGAAGAAGAAGCGTGGCGATCCGATCCTTGCCGAGGACTGGAACACGCTTCTCGATGCCATCGCGGCCCGCACCCCGCGCCCCGGGACCGGTCTGGAACTGATCGCGTCGTCCGGCGGCTTCGCCTACTCGCAACCTGGCAACCTGATCATCCCGCGCCAGTCGCTGCCGCCGTTCTCGGTGATCGGGATCGAGAAGGAGGCCGGCGGCGAAGGAGGTGACGATACCTACCAAGTCATCATCAAGGAGGGCTGGGTGATCGAGCGAAAGCCGAAGACCGAGGACAACCCATCGGTGAAATTCCACATGCCGAAGTCCGGCAGCGGCGAGGACGGTGTCACTCTCGACACGATCCCGCGCCCGAAGATCGAGATGAAGATTGGCGACACCCTCTGGTGCAAGTTCCCGACCGACATGATGGGCGAGATCACCGAGGAGCCAGAGGTGGTCGTCACCTCCGAGGACGAGGACGGCATCCACTACGAGCCGGTCGATCCCGAGGGTTCCGGCATCGATGGCGAATACTACGTGAAACTTTTCAAGCTGGAGGACGACGATGGCACGCCACGGGTGAAGGTCTACCAGCAGAGCGACATCGAGCACTGGGCGCAGCTCTGGACCGGCGAGAACCTCGGCAGCGGCGGGCGGGTCTACAAGGAGCACAAGGAATCCGAGAACATCTTCAAGTTCCGCAGCGTGAGAGGCGACTACGGGATCAAGGAGATGGAGACCAGCGACGAGATCGAACTCGATTTCTATGCCGAGAACGTCGGCGAGGGCTGCCCGGTGTGGGTCGAGCCGCTGGACGACGAAGGGCAACCCGAGGATGACCCGCCGGACGGTCCAGCGAAGTTCCGCTCGATTGATGGACGGGAATCCCAGCCGCAGATCCACGTCAAATGCGAAGCGGCGAATCCGGGCGACCCGCTGCCCGAAACGATCCGCGTCGTCGGCAACGACACTGACGGCGCCATCCTGCTCGACGACGACGGTTCGGTCACCGAGCTGGCCCGCTGGCAGGATGGCCTGGTCACCACCCCCGGCGAGACGACGCTGAAGGTGGAGGAGTTCAAGGTCTGCGTGAACGGGTATCCCGAGACCCGGAAATTCGTCGTCGTTCCCTGACCATGGCCCATCTCATCGCACCCATCACCGTCGAGGGCATCGAGATGTGCTGCGACCCGATCACACGGCGCACCACCGAGATTCTCATCGAGGCGGCCAATGCCATCGGCCCGAACGAATGGGAGATCTACCGTGCTGCCGCCTACGGTGATTCCGAATCCAACCCGAGTGCCGAGAGCGAGGAGCCGGTTGGCGGCACGGTTGTCTTCGGCGTCTGCTGCGGCACCCAGGTCGTGCTGGAGGTCTGGGGCGAGATTGAGATCCTGAACACCGGATACGACTGGCTGGAGGTCCGGCTCAACGGTGCGCGGGAGTTCTACCACGAGAGCACCGAGGTCACCGACGCGGACCCGTGGGGCAAGGTCGCGGTCGGCCCGTTCAACGTGGTGATCAACCTGCCGGACCGTCCCTGCGGAAACATCATCGAGATCGAAGGCTCGACCGACGATGCCATCGCCAACAACGACGTGTGGTGGAACGCGAAGATCGTGTCGATCCAGTGAGCCCGGTTGACAGGCCACCGGGGGCGTGAGGCTCTACGTCGACCTTGAGACGCTGCAACTGATCGAGGGTCCGGGATTCCGCAACCCGATCACCTCGTTGCGCTTCAAGCGGGGCGACGGGGCGCGGCTCGATGTCACCTTCCTCGCCAACGGGACCACGCCGACCGAGATCGGCGACCCCGGCAGCCTGGAGTTGCGGTTCGGGGCCAAGCCACGGGGTCGATATGATGTCGGCTACCTCGTCCACGCCTCTGACTGGACGCTTCCCGAATCCGGGGCCGAGAGCCCGCTTTACCAATGCTCCCCGTCCTTCAACACGGCGGAACTCGACTCGGCGATGCAGGTCGGTTCGCCCACCGGCTCGGAGCTTTCCGAGATCACCCTCATGGGCGAGATCACCTGGCGCCAGGGGACCGGAGACCCGACCTCCACGCGCACCTTCCTGGTCGTCGTCGAGAACGACGTGAACCGCGGGACCGAGGGCGTCCCCACCGATGCGGACCCGCCCTATCCGGCACCCGAACTCCTCCTGCTGCTCTCCAATACCGACTGGCTCGCCTCGAAAGCAGTCCGCTACGACGCGGCACAGACCCAGCTCGACCAGGCGGCCCGCGACCAGTTCTTCGCGAACTTCGGGGCGACCCTCGCCGAGGAGTTTGCGGGTCCTGCCCTCCGTGCGGTCCAGCTTCTTGATGAATACGACAGCGCGTGGCTGACCTACGACGGGTTCAGCGGTGAGGCCTACCTCAACGCCGGTCTGCTGGCAGGGAACCACTTCTCCGGGAATGCGCTCTTCGACACATCGCCAGCCGAAGCCATCAACCTGGACAACCGGGAACTGATCGATTCCTTCGGCTATCCAAGTGCCTCGTGGAATGGCTCCACTTTCTCGATCCTGATGCCGGATCTCACCGTCGCGGCAGTGGCGACGGACACGCTGATGGATACCACCTACGGCGCTGCCGCCGACCTCCAGTATCGCAAGCTGATCGACCTTTACGGCAGCGATGTCCTGGAGTGGCAGTGGGGATACGCCACCTTCTTCGCGCCGGTCGAGGCCATGTCGATTGCCACTGATCAGATCTACGGCCTCTACGACGGCAACCTGGCTTTCGACATCGGAAACCGAAACCTCTGCGACACGAGCGGACAGAACGTCTTCGATTGGAGCGGTAGCCAGATTTACCTGAACCAGGACATGATCTCAGGCCCCTACTCGTTCATCTCGGACGTCTTCGCCTGCTACAACGGAGGCAGCTATCTCTACGGCATCAGCGACACCATCGACCTGACGACTGCCACTTCCATCACCGTGTCCGGGGGCATCATCACCGGCTACGCCTAATCCAAACCAACGAACCACCACCATGAGCCTGCTCGCCAAACCACAAGCGCCGGTCGTCCCGGCATCCGTCCGTCTCCGCCAGGAGGTCGCAGTTCTGTCCCAAGCCCCTCGCCGCGTCGCCGACAGCCTCTTCCAGGCATGGAAGACGAGCTTCGACCTGCTGTGGTCGGAAGCCGGGGGCGTCACCCCAGCCGACCGCATCGCCGCCATGGGAACCAACGCCGCTGAGCTGTTCGAGTCGAGTTCCGCTCTCGTGCAGTTCCTCGTCGACGTGATCGGGGACAAGGACACGGAAATGATCGCGCAGATCCAGCAACGGGTGGCCGCGATCCCCGAGTTCATCGCCCACGAGGACGGCACCATCACGCTGGATTGACAGCAGCCACCGGACGATGCGTCCACCATTCGACATCGAGTTCGCCCTCAAGGGCATCATCGGAACAGCGTCTCCGGTAATCGGCGTCATCACGTCCTTCCAAGAGCAAATCGAGTGGCATCTGCGGATCGCGTCGCTCGTTGTCGGCCTCGCGGTGGGCGTCCTGTCGCTCGTCGCGATCGTCCGGAAGCTGCGAAGGCAGCGCTAGAATTCCCTTTCTGTCGAGGCGCCGCCACGGTCCGACAGGCCTAAATGAGCGGGTGACCGGTATCGCCCCTCATCGGATCCAACCATGGCCCGCACAGATCAAGGCCGTTCTGCTAGGGACGAAATTCCGATCCCGTTCTACATATCGGTGCGATCTACCCGGTAGAATCTTCTGGGCACTCCGATGGAGCCGGCGTCGTGATAGCTCATAATCAGCTCACCTGAAGCCCATACCTTGGGCGACCCAAGGTCATGCCAGTCCCCTGGTTCAAGGGTATCCGAGTACTGCAATTGATAAGAGTAACCCGCCTGGCATGGCCACCCGATCGAGTATCCGCTTGTGGAATCGCCGCTCAAACTCAAGACACGGTCATCTTGTTCCGGTTGATCGAGGACGCTGATGAGGAGAGTCTTCTCACACCTAAGCCCCCCTTGATCGGTGCATCGCAAGCGGACGCTGTAGCTACTCCTGTGCTCGTAGTTCAAGGGCATGGCTGTCTGGAGTAGATTACCGCTGATGGCAAAGTAGCCGTTGTCATCACTACCCTCACCGCCCACCAGCATGTACTCAAACGAGTCGCCGACATCCGGATCGACGGCTGATAGTTCGCCGACAACCGCTCCCGATGCCTGATTCTCTGCAACACCACCGCCGGACAGCACGACGTCGGTTGGAGCTTCATTTACATCCCCGATCACAATCGTCACAGCCTCCTCGTGCCAAAGTCCGCCTTGGTCGGTCGTCCTGACCCGCACGCTGTGCGCGTTTGCCGCCTCGAAGTCGAAACTCTCATCGCTCTGCAGGACATTCCCGACGATTCGGAAGGAGCCGTTCCCCGAACTGCCCGCTCCGCTGACCAAGCTGTAGGTGAACGTATCTCCCGGATCAGGATCGGTGCTCGCAAACGTCCCGATCGGCGTCCCGGCGGGCTGGTTCTCGGCCACGGTTCCTCCGGTCATTGCGAGATCCGTCGGTGCCCGATTCCCGGGGTCCAAGGTCACGCTCGTGGTGTGCCATTCACTCCAGTTCCCGCCGTGATCCTGCGCCTTGGCACGCAACTCGAGAACGGCACCCGGGTCACCGGATATCCGGACCTGCGCGCTATAGCTTTCGGAGGTGGGATGGCGCAGCGGATTTCTCTGGTCCATGGCAAGGCTCCAGGCACCGCCCGATGATCGGACGTCGCCCACAATCTTGAAGATCCCCGACTCGTCCACTGCGCGGATCTCAATGTCTGCGTAGGTGGTAGTCTTCGAGAGTAGGAAGGCCTGAATCCCCGGAGGACTGACCACCGACACCTTAGTCATCTTGGTATCAGGCCAAGGCGGTCCTTCGTAGGCCTCTCCCGACACATGCGGCCCGGTTTCGGGCGCGGCACCACGCTGCGCCCAGGGAGACAGCTCGAAATGCGGATCCCTTGTGTTTCCCGGATTGTTGTTGTGGTGTTCGGGGTACATCGCGATGCTCCACTCATCGTCGGGTTCGAAGCAATTGCTCCAGACCCGGATCCCAGCGGCCTCGTAGGCGTACTCCACCAAGCCGTCACAGCGGATCGACGAGATCATGCCGGCTTCGAGCGGACGCGAGCTTCCCGCCTTCGGATTGATCGCGTTAATGGTTATATACGGATACGAGATATCGGCGTCTACCAGACTCTTTCCCTTCGCGACGATGCTCTTGCGGTCGGCAAAGGGCATGGTGGATCCATAGGTCGACGGAATGTAGGCACCATAATAATCCGAGCCGGCATTCTGGAATTTCTCAATGAAGTTTCCTTCCTGCGGACCCTTATCGGGATTGTTGTTGGGGTCCTCGTCGAAATTGTCGAGCGAAGACTCGAATGTGCGCAGCGTCCCACTCTCGTCGATCCCCGCGACGAGACCCGCATGATTGTAGTTATACCCCAGTTCCAGAAGATCGAACTTGTCATACAGCGCGTCTCCATACTCTTGGGCGAGCGTGTTGCCCCGCTCCGGGCCTGGTCCGGAGTTTCCAGAGGCGATCACATCGACCGTCCACACGCTGGACCACGCGCTGACGTTCCCCGCATTGTCATACGCGCGAACCCGCCAGTAAATCGTGTCATACGGGATGTTCGTTCCCGGGG
>NZ_JBISBU010000077.1:0-19300 GCF_044385805.1 Haloferula sp. A504 | reverse complement strand
CCGGGCTTTCCTCGCCCGGCGCGATGACGATCGGCGTGATGTCGCCGATGATGTCCAGGTCGCCGCCGTCGACGTCGCCGAAGCTGTCGTAGCCCTGGGGCTGGGTCTGGCCGACCTGATAAGTCCCCGGCGGCAGGTTTTCGAAACGGTAGGATCCGCCGGGCCCTGTCGTGGTGGTGATCGGCTGCACTCCCGGGGTGCCGGGATCGCCATCCACCGGATCGCCGAACTCGTCGAGCAGGGTCAGCGTCACGCCCGCGAGCGGATCGCTGCCGACGAAGACATGGCCGCTGATGGTGCCGAATTCGACTTCCACGAAGTCGCGACCGCCCACATCCTGCCCCGGAGCCACCGAGATGGCGGTAACGTTTCCGATCAAATCCGGATCACCTCCATCCACGTCGGACACGCTGCCGTAGCCGGACGGCTGCGTTTCAGCCACCTGATAGTCACCGGGCAGGAGGTCGATGAAGGAGTAAGAGCCGTCCGCGAGGGTCGTGGTCGTCACCGGATTCCCGCCGACCAGGACGGGGCCGCCGAGTGCGTCGAGCAAGCCGAGCAGCACGCCGGAAATTCCGGTGTCGCCGGTGCCGTTGCCATCGATGTCGGCCCATACGGTGCCGGCGATGGAGCCGAACGGGACTTCGACGAAATCGTTGCCCGTGTCGTTCTCGCCGTTGAACACACTCACCGGGATGAAGTCATCGGTGGCGTCGGCATTGGCGGCATCATCCGCCGGGGAGGTGGTATCGCCGTCGGTGACGGTCGCGTAACCGGTCGGCTGGGCTTCCGCGAGGCCGTAAATCCCCGGGGGGACGCCCGTGAAGACATAAGCGCCACTGCCATTCGTAAGCGCCGTGATGGGCTGGACTCCCGGCGTCCCTGAATCCCCATCAATCGGAACCCCCGCGCCATCGGTGAGCGTGACGACCACCCCCGCGATCCCGGTGTCACCGGCTCCGTTCCCGGTGGTGTCGGCCAGCACCGACCCGGAGATCGTGTTGAGCTGCTCGTCGAGGAAATCGTTGCCCGCGTTGGTTTCACCCGCGACGACGGTGATCGGTGTCTCGTCGCCGACGATGTTGTTGTTTGCGCCATCGACGTCATTCACCGAGATGAAGCCGCTGGGATCGGTCTCGACGACCCGGTAGTCACCGGGCAGCAGCCCCCCGAAGATATATTCTCCATCGGCATTCGTCACGGCGGTCGTCGGCTGCACGCCCGGAGTGCCCGGGTCACTGTCGATGTCGCCGCCGGAGGCATCCTTCAAGGTCAGGGTGACCCCCGCGAGTGGTTGCTCCGGGAGGTCATCGTTGTCGATGTCGACCCGGACCGTTCCCGAAACGGCTCCCGCCGGCACGTAGCCCGCGTCGATGTCCGTGATGTCCTGCCCGGAAATCACGGTGACGGTGGCGGTCGTGCCATCGGCACCGGCATCACTGTCGGTGTCGGCGCTTCCCGCTCCCTCGGGCGAGCGCAGGTGCCCGCCGACGGCGGCGAAGCCGACGACATAGTCGCCCGGTGCCAGCCCGGGGAAGCCGTAGGCCCCGTCCACCCCGCTGGTGGTCGTGGCAACCGGATCATCATCGTCGCCGTTGCCGGGAAGACCGTCCGGACCGAAGCCGGGCCGGAACAACTCCACGGTCACGTTGTTCAAGCCACTCTCGCCTCCGTCCTGCACGCCATCGGCGTCCAGATCCTCCCAGACGAAGTCACCGATCGAGCCGGTCTGATAATAGCCGGCATCCAGGGTATCATTTGTCTCGCCACTGGTGAGCGAGAAGTCCGCCGTGCGACCGGTCCCAGCCACCGCATCACTGTCGGTCGAATCCGTCCCCTGGTCCGCGCGGGTTCGCTCGTAGCCCGAGGCTGCAGCAAAGCCGAGGTAGTAGGTGCCCGGGAGCAACCCAGAAAAATCGTACGACCCGTCAGCGGCGGTGGTCGTCGTGGCCACAATGCCATCGCCGACCGCGTTGAACAGGGTGACTTGGACGCCACCGAGCCCGGGTTCACCGGAATCCTGCACCCCGTTGCCGTCGGCGTCCTCCCAGACGAAGTCCCCGATCGAGGCACCGAGGGAGTAGCCGAAGTCGACATCCGTCCGGGCCTGGTTGGCACTCAGCGAGAAGGTCGCGGCGTTGTCCAACGCGCCGCTGAGATCATGGGTCGGCACCGAGCTCGGCGGCAGGCTCGCGGGATCGACCCGGGCCGTGTAGATTCCAGGCACCAGGTTTCCGATCAGGTAGCCACCGCTGCCGTCGGTCACGCCGGAGGGCTCGCTGGCCGGATCGAAGACACCGTTGCCGTTGATGTCGAGATAGACGGTGACCCCGGAAATCCCGGACTCGCCGCCATCCTGAACGCCGTCACCATCGGTGTCGGTCCACACGATATCACCGAACGAAGCATTGGCCGTGTAACCGAAGTCGACATCGATCGCATCCTCGCTCACCCCCAGCGTGCGGCTGGCCTCGTGATCAAGCCCCCCGTTGAGGTCGTAGGTCTGGCTGGCTCCCTGAGGCAGGGTGCTGATCTCGATCCTCACCGAATAGGTGCCGTCCGCCAGATTCTCGAAGCGGTAGAGTCCGTCGACATCGGTGTAGGTCAGCGTTTCCACACCCTGGTCAAAGCGGTTGTCATTGTCGGCATCGATGTAAACGAGCACGCCTTCGATTCCCGGCTCCCCGGGGTCGCGGACGCCGTCGCCATCACGGTCGTTCCAAACGAGATCGCCCAGGGTCGCGTCGTTGCGGTAGCCGAAATCCACATCCGTCCGGCTCGAGCCGGAAAGCGTCGCTTCCGCCGTCGCATCATTGAGCGGGTCGGTCAGGTCGTAGGTTTGGACATAGCTGGCGGGGACCGTCGAGGCGTCGACCCGAACCAGATAGTCACCATCGAAAAGGTTGCCGATCGAGTAGAGCCCATCGCCATCGGTCACGTCGGAGGGCTCGTTGGCATCGAACCCACCGTTTCCGTTCGAGTCGATGTAGACCCGCACGTTGGCGATCCCGGACTCGGATGGTGTCGCATCGCTCAGATCGTCGAAACCCGAGATCGCACCGTTGCCCGTCACGTCGATTCCACCATCAATCACCTGGAAGCCGAAGATCGATCCATCATCGAAACTCGAAATCGACCCGTTGCCGGTGATGTCCACGTAGCCGTCGATGATCTCGTAGCCGCCGAGAAACCCGTCGTCACCCGAGCCGACACCGCCGCTGTTGTTGATGTCGATGCGGCCGTCGTAGATGTCGTAGCCTTGGTCCACCAAGCCGTCCCCATCGAGATCCTCCCAGACCAGACCTCCCATCGAGAGTGATCCCCGGTATCCAAAGTCGAGATCATCGCGGTGTTCGACGCCCGACAGGCTCACCGATCCCTCGTGATCAAGCGTGCCGTTGAGATCGTGCGTCTGTGTGGCCCCTGCCGGCAGCGTGCCGGTATCGACGCGGACCTCGTAGGTTCCCGGATCGAGATTGCCGATGAAGTAGCTGCCATCGCCGAAGGTGACCGAGAAGGGCTCGCCGGAATCGAAGCCGTTGTTTCCATTGAGGTCGAGATAGACGCGCACGCCGTTGATTCCCGGCTCGCCGGCCTCCTGCACGCCGTTGCCGTTGAAGTCCGCCCACACACGGTCGCCCACGCTGGCACCGATCTTGTAGCCGAAATCCACATCCGTCCGGTCCGCGGCCACCGCCAAGGCCGCCGTCGCTTCGTGCGGGGTGGTCGTGCCGTCGAGATCAACGCTTGGTCCGAAGCGGGGATCCAGCGCGGCGATGTCCGCCGGACTGACCCGCACGACGTAACTCCCGCCTGTCAGTCCCGTCAGGAGATAGTCTCCGTCTCCAGCGGTCACATCCGAAGGCTCGCCGGGATCCATGGCACCGTTGCCGTCGAGATCGGCCCAGACCGTGACCCCATTCAAACCGGGCTCTCCGGCATCCTGCACGCCGTCGCCATCGACATCGTTCCACACCCGGTCACCAAGCGTGCCGTAGAGGATGTCCTTCGATTCGATGGGGATCACCAGTCCATACGGGGAAATCTCCACCTCGCCGGTATTCACCAGCGATCCGGAAGCCGGAGTCGGGGAAACGGCCGCTTCAAAGGAGACTTCGACCTCCTCGCCGACGCCAAGCGAGCCCACGATCGCGTAGCCGGCCCCATCCAGAGGAAAGGCCGTGCCGGAGCCGTCGTCCGGCAGACTGATCCAGCCCTGCCAGACGCCGCCCACCAGAAAACGATAACGGGCCGAGCCGGGAACATAGGTTACATCCGCAGGCAGGTTGTCGGTCACCGTGAACGGCCCCGGGATCGAGGTGCGGGCCGTGTTTACCGTCCGGATCCGGTAGTCCAGCACGTCGCCGGCACTGATCTGACCGTCGCCATCGACGTCATCGCCCAGCAAGGCCTGCTTGCCCGACGCGCCCTCGCGCAGGGGCGGCACCAGCGCCGCCACATCGAGACCGGGCTGACCGCCCTGAGCGATCGCGGGATCCTGGCCCCACACCGCGGCGATCCGCACGGCCGGATCCAGGGTGTAGATGAGCATCCCGCTCTGGTTGCCATCGGGATCGAACAGCTTGAGCTGCACCAGTTCCCGCACGTCGTAGTGAACGTCATAATTGTTGCCATTCGGGTCGGTGAGCGATCCGGCATTGTCGCCGTTGTAATCGACATACACCCGGGCCGGCGTGTCGCCATTCCCGACCGTGGTCATCCAAACCGGGTTGCCGTTCTCGTTCGGATTGACGTCCGAGTAGGGATCCCGGCCGATACCCAGGCTGACGAGCGCCTGGGTGGTCAGTGACGGACGGCCGACCAGCGTGAAACCTCCGTCCCACGCCTGGTTGTTCCCCGCTGCATCATCCGCATCGATCGTGCTGACGGCATAGAATTCATCGGGATCCGCTCCGGTCGTGTAGAAGCGGTAGGCACCGAAGTGCGTCGAACCATTGCCCTCGGACATCACCACCCGGGCATTGCCGCCCGCGGGGACGCTCACCGTGCCGGTCACATAGCTCGAATCACTGTCACGGTAATCATAGGCAACCGTGATCGGCGAGGCCCCGGGATTGTAGAGGAAGGTTACCGTGCCCCCGCCAGCCCCCGTCGTCACCGGCGCGTAGTAGTCGCTGGCCCATCGGTAGGTCGGCAGCAGCATGGTGTCGCGACTGGCGTAGTTCGATCCCACCGTCCCGGTGAACAGCACCGCCTGAACCGGGTGGTCGGACAGAATCCGGGCCCCCGTGTCGATGCCCTCGTAATACGCGGTTTGCCCCTCGGCGAGCACCACGTTCTCCTCGAAGGTTCCATCGTTGTCCTTGTCGATCTGCACCGAGGCCCCTTTCCTCCCGGCACTGATCGACACCGCCACGTAGCTGAAGCAGTCCTCATCGAAAGTCAGGTTGCCCGAAGCCGTGGAGGTCGGCATGTCCTCACCGACCGGCACCCGGTATTCGGTCCCCCACAGTCCATACTCGAAAATCTCCACACATCCGGCCAGCAGCGTGTTGGTGCCGGCGGGGAAGCAGGTCTTGGTCAGGGAGATGGGCTTGAAGGACGCCACCTTGTCCCGCGCGTCGAAATCCACCACCTCGCCCAGGGTCGTCGTCTCGACGAAGTTTCGAAGATCGAAAACCGTGCCCGCCGCGATCAGGTCGGCGGCATTGCCCGGCGGATAACCGTTGGAGGGATCTCCATCGCCGTAAATCCGCGTCGTTGCCTGGACCGGATTCGTGATGTCGGCCTCGTAGCCATCCTCCCAGTGATCGTAGTAGATCACCGTGTCGTCGGCCACCGTCGAGAAGGTGACGAAGACAGCGAGCGGGTCACCGGCCACCGAATTGATCGCATCGAAGCCCGCAAGCTGATCGTCCTCGGAGAACGGAATATAAAAAACCTGCGTGGGCGGCGGATTCTGCGCCACCGCCGGGGATAGGACGGCGAAGCACAGGCTCAGCAACAGCGACGGAAACAGCAGTTGTCCGCCGGAACGGTTGATTTTGGGGCTCATGATTGGGGAAGTCTGGGGGTGAACGCTCTCTCCCACGCCGTCGAAGCGACCGACCAGGCAAGGCGCGTAAATGGCAATAACGGGGCGGTTGATTATTAAGTTTTATGAATTATTCAAGAAAGTTTTTGAATTACGCGATCGCGGGCTTTCCCCGATCTCGTTACCCCTTGCGGGCTCATGGACGCGCGGCTTCTCCGTCCCCAGCTGGCCGAACTGGCCCGAAACGGGCTGTTTGTCGGCACCTCGTCCTGGAAGTATCCCGGCTGGCTCGGCCAGCTCTACGAGGAACCGCGATATCTCACCCGCGGCCGCTTCAGCCACGCCCGCTTCGAGCGCGAATGCCTCGCCGAATATGCCGAGGTCTTCCCCACAGTCTGCGTCGACGCCTCAATTCTTTCCTCATTCCGCGATGATCCAACCCCCTGAGGTGGATGCTTTTGCGTTTTTCGGGATTCATCCTTCATCAAAAGTCCAAACTTGTCGAAATGAAGGCGATTTTCGAATTGCTATTTCATGGAAAAAAGGTCCTTTTGCCTCTCAACCGCTACTTTTCATGAGCACAACCTCTCTCGACGGCGCCCAAGCACTCATCAAGACGCTCGATGACCTCGGAATCGAATACATTTTCGGCTACTCCGGCGGTGCCGCGATTCCGATCTTCGACGCGCTCGAAACGGTCGATACCCGGATGAAGTTCATCCTGGTCCGACACGAGCAGGGTGCCGTGCACATGGCCGACGGCTACGCCCGCGCGACGGGCAAGCCGGCCGCCGTGCTGGTGACCTCGGGCCCGGGCGCGGGCAACACGGTCACGGGCCTGATGACCGCCCAGATGGACTCGGTGCCGATGATTGTCCTCTGCGGCCAGCAGGTGACCTGGATGCTGGGCAAGGATGCGTTCCAGGAGGCCGACATCTTCGGCATCACCATGCCGGTGGTGAAGCACAACTACCTGGTCAAGGAAACCAACGACCTCCCCAAGATCGCCCGCGAAGCCTATCACATCGCCACCACCGGTCGCCCCGGCCCGGTGCTCATCGACATCCCCAAGGACATCTCCTCGGCCGAGTTCCATGGCGACATGGAGGCCGAAATCGACCTCCCGGGCTACCATCCGGAAGAGGCCTTCAAGATCGACGCCGCCGCGGTCGAGGAGGCCGTCGAGATCATTGCCCACTCCCGCCGCCCGGTGATCCTCGCCGGCCAAGGCGCGATGATCTCGCGGGCCGGAAAGGAGCTCATCGAACTCGCCGAGACCCTCGGCTGCCCGGTCACCACGACCCTGCTCGGAAAAGGCGTCTTTCCCGAAACCCACGAACTTTCCCTCGGCATGCTCGGCATGCACGGCACCGCCTACGCCAACAAGGCCATCGTCGAGGCCGACCTGATCCTGAACGTCGGCTCGCGCTTCGACGACCGCATCATCGGCAAGCCTCACATGTTCGGCCGCAACGCCAAGATCATCCACATCGACATCGATCCGGCCGAGATGAACAAGATGATCCAGCCGCACGTGCAGATCATCGGCGACGCCAAGGCCGCCCTCAACGAACTCAACGTCCGCGCCGACCGCCTCGACACCGGCGAGTGGCTCGACAAGCTCAACGGCTACAAGAAGAAGCACCCGCTGACCTTCCGCAAGCAGGGCGGCCTGCGCATGCAGCAGGTCATCCAGGAATTCTACCTGCAGACCCAGGGCAAGGCGATCGTCTCGACCGACGTCGGCCAGCACCAGATGTGGGCGGCCCAGTTCTTCCTCAACGACAGGCCGCACGAATGGCTCTCCTCCGGCGGTGCCGGCACCATGGGCTTCGGCTTCCCCGCCGCCATCGGCGCCCAGTTCGCCTGCCCGGACAAGACCGTGATCGCCTTCTGCGGCGACGGTGGCTTCCAAATGACCCTCTTCGAACTGGCCACCGCCGCCATCCACAAGCTGCCAATCAAGATCGTGGTGCTCAACAACCACTACCTCGGCATGGTCCGCCAATGGCAGGAGCTGTTCTTCGAGAACCGCGAGTCCGGGGTCGACCTCATCGGCAACCCCGACTTCGGCAAGCTCGCCGGCGCCTACGGCATCCCGAGCGTGAACATCAAGCGCCCCGCCGACGTCTCCCGCATGGTCGCCAAGGCCCTCGACTACAACGACGGCCCGATCCTGATCAACGCTGAGTGCGTCAAGACCGACAACGTGTTCCCCATGATCCCCGCCGGCGCCGCCCTCGAGGACATGATCACCGAGCCGCCCAAGCACCAGATGGCCAAGCCCACCGGGTCCACCTGAACGGCCTGCGGCCGAATTTCGAATTCCGAAACACGAATGTCGAAACTTCCTCCGGCACAGCCCGCCACACACCACTTGGAACCTGGAACTTCATACTTGGAACTTTCCCCATGAGCACCACCGTCGTCACCACCGACACCCCCGTCGCCCCACCCACCAAGCAGACCGCCCACACCCTGTCGGTCTTCGTGAACAACAAGGCCGGCGTCCTGATGCGCATCTGCCAGGTCTTCGCCCGCCGCGGCTTCAACATCGACTCGCTGGTCGTCTCGCAGGGCCGTGACACCCGCTATTCGCGGATGACGATCGGCATCTCGGGCAGCCCGGGCGGCCTCGAACAGATCATCAAGCAGGTCCACAAGCTCATCGATGTCATCCACTGCTTCGAGCACACCTCGGAGGAGTCGGTCACCCGCGAGCTGCTGCTGATCAAGATCAAGTGCTCGCCCGAGGAGCGCTCGCATGCCCTCCAGATCGCCGAGCATTTCGGCGGCAAGACCGTCGACCTCACGCCGACCTCGATGATCGTCACCATCCATGGCGGATCCCGCAAGATCGACTCGGCGATCGGCATGTTTTCGCAGTTCCAGATCATCGAGACGGTGCGCACCGGCAAGGTGGTCATGGCGCGGGGCGAGCAGCTGACGTGAACAGGCGAAAGTGTCACCGGGAATCGATTGGACAATCGGCACGGTGACTGCTGTCATCGAACGCCAGATGAAGGAGATTCAAGCTATCCCCTCAGCTCTCGTCATGACGTCGATGGCTTCAATGGGAGCAATCGTCGCTACCGAAGTGGGGAACAATGCACCTGGGACCGACAGCGATAACGAGTATGTCGTCATTCTCAATACTGGGGCCTCGAGCATCGATCTCACCGACTACGACATCGCAGATGCGGGTTTGAGCTGGGATGCCATTGGATCCATCACGATTGGCGCAGGACAATCTCTGGTGATTTCCACAGGAGCCAACCAGGCGACGCTGGAATCGGAGTGGGGCCAGTCAATCCCCGGTGGAACTCTGTTCACGATCGTCTCCGGACTCGCAGCATTCAACAACACCGGCACCGAGGAAATCTACCTGAGGGACGAAACCGACACCACGATCTACTCATTCACCTTCACCACAACGCTGGGAGACGACTCCCCTCCCACGGCGGTCGGGCTGGGCCCAAACGGCGGAACGGGTGGTGCATCGGTCACCCCGTTCTCCACCATTCCCGAGCCCACCATCGCCCTGCTCGGTGGTCTCGGTCTGTTCGGCCTTCTTCGCCGTCGCCGCTGAGTCGGCGACCGCTTCTTGTCTCAGGCCCGGTCGGTCCCACGCCGCCCGGGCTTTTTCATGGGTGATGCCTCGATCCGGTTGGCACCACGCGTGGCTCGTGCCGCACACGCCTGCTCTGGCATTCGGCGGTGTCTCCACTGGCCCTGCCGCCTCCACGAGACGGAGCCCATTTCTTCCGATCGATCGAAGGGGCAGAAAGAAGCAGCGCCGCCGCTGCGGACTTCTCTCAACAGGCGTGCGCGGCAGGAGCCACGCGGTCCTTGCCGCTACCGCACCAACTCGAAGCTCACCGCACGCTGCGGCCTGCCCTGCTCGTCGCGGATGCTGGCGGTGATCACCGGCTCCTCCCGGCTCCAGTCGATGCTCAAGGCTCCGAAATTCGCCCCGCGGAACATCCGGCCCTCCCGATACCGGTTGGGCTCATCACCGTCACCCAGCGGGAGATTCAGGCTGCTCGAGGTGATGTCGTAGAGCGGATACCCGACGCTTTCCCGATCCAGCGAAATCTCGGCGACGTGTCGGTCACCGCTCAGAATCAGCACCGGCGGAACGTCCTTCCGCGCCAGCAGTTCGAGTAGGCGCTGCTTCTCCTTCGGAAAATTCTCCCACTTCTCCCAGCGGTGCTCGCTGGCCAGCACCTGGATGGACGACACCAGCACGTTCACCCGGGCCTCGCTCCCGGTCAGCATCTTCTCCAGCCACTGCCACTGCGAATCGCCCAGCATGGCCCCGTCGGATCCGACCGGATCGCGGAAATACCGGGTGTCGAGCAGGATCACCCGGACCATCTGACCGGGCGGACCGTAGTCCTCGACCGAATACACTCCCTCGCGTTTCCGGCGCGGGCTGTTGGCCGGGACATCGAGGAAGTCGAGAAACACCTGCTGCGACTCCGCCCGCTTGGGATACTCCCTGCCCGCATCGTTGGCGCCGTAGTCGTGGTCGTCCCAGGTGCCGGTCACCTGCGAGATCGCACGGATCTTCGCGTAGCCGGGATGCTCCCTTGCGACCCGGTACTTGTTCCACATCACCTCCATGTCCTCGGTGTCGCCATAGACGTTGTCGCCCATCCAGATGAACACATCCGGTTCCAGTCCCGCGATGGTTTCCAAAGCCGGAGCCGGCAGCGTCTCCTTGAAGCAGGAGACGAAGACCATCTCGTCGACGAGGTCGGACTTCACCGGCGGCTCGGCGAACCCGGGAAGAATGAGAGAGGCAAGAACGGCGAGGCGAGAGGTGACTTTCACCCCGCCATTCATGCATTCCGCATCGCGATGGCAAGCCCGTGCTTGCGACAACTCAGCCCACCCGGTTTCTCTCGTCGATCTGCCCGTTGAGCGTCAGGTAGTCGTAAAGGTATCCGATGAGAAACAAGCCTCCGGTAAACAGCCACAGCAGGCCGGTCCAGATCTTGCCCATGTAGAAGCGATGGATGCCGAGCGGACCGACGAAGGTCTGGCACAGCCAGGCGACCGAATAGTCGTAGGGCCCGGAAGCGTAGCGTTGGCCCGCCTTGCGCGACATCCCGGGGATGAGAAACAGGTCGATCAGCCAGCCGATCCCCAGCAGGCCCAGCGTGAAAAACCAGATCGTCCCGGTGATCGGCCTGCCGAAGTAGAAACGGTGCGACCCGGTGAACCCGAAGATCCAGAGCAGATACCCGATCGCCTTGCTGTGGGTGGGCGAAGTGTTCGTCATGCCGCCATCATGCCCCTTGCCCGCCGCAATTCCATGGGAATCCGGCATCGGCTTTGGAACGGAGGGTGAAACGGAATGACAGATCAGGTGGTCCGGGCGGGTTCTTATCGACCATGCGATTCCTCGTTCCCATCCTCGCCCTGATGACGCTCGCCACCTCCGCCCTCGCCGATGGTGAATACCGCCACATCGTCTGCTTCAAGTTCAAGCCGGGCACCCCGCCCGCCGAGATCGAACGGATCGAGAAGGAGTTCGCCGCCCTGCCGGAGAAAATCGACACGATCACCGCCTTCGAGTGGGGGACCAACGTCAGCCCGGAGAATCTCGACAAGGGATTCACCCACGCCTTCCTCGTGACTTTCAAGGACAAGGCCGGCCTCGAAACCTACCTGCCCCACCCGGCCCACAAGGCCTTCGTCGAGGGCCTCAAGCCCCACATGGAGGACGCCTTCGTTTTCGACTACGTGGCCCGGTAGCTGCGGCTTCCAGCCGCAGGCAGTCACGGCGGCATCCTTCCGCCTTCATCTCTCTACGGTTCCACCACAAACCCGGGCGAGCGCACCGTCACGGCAACCTCCGGCCGATCCTCGGCAAACCGGCGGGCAGCCGCCTCGGTGACCCCCGTGCCGATCAACTCCAGCTCGGACAGCCCCCGCATCTCGTCGAGGATTTCGAATCCCTCATCCGAGATCCGGCAGTTGGTGAGGTAGAGTTTGCGCAGCCCCTTGAGGTCCTTCAGTTCTTCCAGCCCGGCATCCGTGACCTCCAGAGGAGTCCCGGCACGCGGCCTCACCCCTCCGGCATCCTCGTCATCGCCACCCGTGATCACTCCGATGCTCAGCTCGCGCAACTCACCGAAACCGCCAAGCACCTTGAGCCCCGCGTCGGTGATCTCCCCGCTGCCAAGATACAGCACCTCGAGATCGGTGAGGCTCTTCAGCATGGCGATCTCCACGTCGCTTGTCGGAGTTGAACTGAAGTCCACCTTGAAGGGATTCTGGCTGACCTTCGCCCCGGCCTCGACCAGGGCCGCGATGACTTCCTCACGGCTCGCCCCTTCCAGCGCCAGGGCGGGATTTGCTTCGCGCGTCGCCTTCTCCGCGGCCGCTGCCACGACCGCCTGCCGGTACTCTTCCGCCTGTGCCTCAGCCTCGGCGATCGCCTCCTTCCGTTTCTGGGAGTGCGAATAGACGAAAATACCACCGCCGATCGCAAGGACCGCGATGACCACGAGGATGATGACGACCGGGCCGACCGAGGACGGCTGGGAAACGACCACGGGCCGGGTGGCGGCCGCCGCCGTCGGTTGGACCGCAGCGGTCCGCGTTCCCCCGAGCGCCGAATGCCGCTGAAGGGCCTGGATGGGTGGCGCGGGTGGGGGGGCGATCTCCGGAATGCCACGCACCGTGCCCCACTCCTCGCCATCCTCCGGCATGGCCGGCGTCTCGCGGGTCACCCGGTGCTGCCGGAGCATCTCCCGGATTTCCTCGACCGAATGAGGCCCGGTGCTCTCTCCATCGACGGCGAGCCAGTATTTCATCGCACAAGCTCACCACCTGTGGCCCGCCCGACAAGCGGAAAGCCCGCCTGCCCGCTGGTGACCCCCGATTCGGCGGCTTGAAAAGCCGCTCTCGCCATCAGGCCTTCGCCGCCTTCGCCATCCGCTTACGCTCGTTCGGATCGAGGATGCGCTTGCGCAGCCGCAGGTGGTTCGGCGTCGCCTCGACCAGTTCGTCCTGCTCGATGTACTCGATCGCCCGCTCGAGCGAAAACTTCTTCGGCGGGCTCAACTTGGAAGTCTTGTCCTTGCCGGCGGAGCGCATGTTGTCGAGGTGCTTCTCCTTCACCGGGTTGACCGGCAGGTCGTCGGCGCGCGGGTTTTCGCCGATCAGCATGCCGGTGTAAACCTCCTCGCCGGGACCGACGAGAAGAATGCCCCGCTCCTCCAGAGCCTGCAGAGAGTAGGTGGTGGTGACCCCCTTCTCCATCGACACCAGCGTGCCGGTGATGCGCGTGGTGATGTCGCCGGCATGCGGCGCATACTCGCCGAAGAGATGGCTCATGATGCCGTGGCCCGAGGTCAGGTTCACCAGCTCACTTTCGAAGCCGATGATGCCACGCGTCGGGATCTTCGCCTGGATCAGGGTCCGGCCGCTGGCCTCGACCTCCATGTTCTCAAGCATGCCCTTGCGGTTGTTCAGGGCCTTGAGGATCGCCTGCGAGTACTCGTCCGGCGCCTCGACGTAGAGCGTCTCGAAGGGTTCCAGCAACTGGCCACCCTCGTCCCGGCGGTAGATCACCGTCGGCCGCGAAACGAGCACTTCATAGCCTTCCCGGCGCATCGTTTCGACCAGCACCGCGATCTGCATCGCACCGCGCGCGGACACGTTGAACACGCCGGACCGGTCGGTCTCCTCGACGTGAATCGAGATGTTGGTCTTCACCTCGCGCATCAGCCGCTCAAGGATGGCACGCGAGGTCACGTGCTTGCCGTCCTTGCCGGCCAGCGGGCCGTCGTTGATCGAAAATTCCATCTGCACCGTCGGCGGATCGATCGCGACAAAAGGGAGCTGCTCGGCATCCTCCGTCGCCGCCAGCGTGTCGCCGATGTCGATGTCCTCAATGCCCGCCGCGATGCCGACGATCCCGCCGGCGCTCCCGCCCTCGGAGTCCTGGGTTGCCAGGCCCGAGTAGGAGAAGGTCTTGAGCACCTTGGAGTGCTTCCGGGTGCCGTCCTTGCGCAGCAGCCAGACGTTGTCGCCCTTCTTCACCGAGCCTCCGAGCACCTTGCCGACCGCCACCCGGCCGACGTAGTCGTCCCACTCGATGTTCGAGACCAGCATGGAAAACGGGGCGTCCTCCTTGGCCGCCGGCTCGGGAATGTATTCGACGATCTTCTTGAGCAGCGGCGTGCAATCGACCCGCTCGTCGTCGGGCGATTCCATGAAATAGCCGTCGCGCGCCGAGCCATAGAGAAAGGGCGCCTCGAATTGGTCCTCGCTGGCGTCGAGATCGAGGAACAGCTCCAGCACCTGGTCGTGGACCTTCAGCGGGGTCGCCAGTTCGCGGTCGATCTTGTTGATCACCACGATCGGCTTCAGCCCCTCCTGCAGCGCCTTGCGCAGCACGAAGCGCGTCTGCGCCTGCGGCCCGCCGGTCGCATCGACCACCAGCAGCACGCCGTCGACCATCTTCATCACCCGCTCGACCTCCGCGCCGAAGTCGGCGTGGCCCGGGGTGTCGACGATGTTGATCGTGTAGCCCTCCCAAAGGATGGCCGTGTTCTTGGCCTTGATCGTGATCCCCTTCTCCTTTTCGAGGTCCATGGAATCCATGGCACGCTCCTGCTTCTCCTGGTTGTCGCGGTAGGTGCCGCCGGCCTGCAGGAGTTGGTCCACCAGCGTGGTCTTCCCGTGGTCGACGTGGGCGATGATGGCGAGGTTGCGGATATTCAGGGACATGATGAAGGCGGAAACGCCGCGGCCCTATGGGGCCAAAGCGCACGCTTGGCAAGGCACAAGGTAGCTGCGGCATCCTGCCGCAGGCCGTTTCTGCGGCTTCCAGCCGCGGTCAATCCACTAGCCCCCCCATCCATCGCCCCAGCTCCAACTCCGACTCGATCTCGGTGCCATCCACGATCCACTCCGCCAGCCGCCGCGCCACGCCCGGCGCATACAGCGAGCCCTTCGAGCCGAGACCATTGAACACCACCTCACCCCCCACCTTTCCGATCAGCGGCATGCTGCGCCGCACGATGGGCCGGACCCCGGCCTCATGGGCCACCACCTCGAAATTCTCCCCGCCCAGGGTCCGGACGATCTCCTCCACGCGGGCCCGGCCGGCGGCGGTGGGCTCACCATCCAGTTGATCCCACTCGTAGGTCGCCCCTGCCTTGAAAAGCCCACCGCCCACCGGCACCAGCCATCCGCCACCGCCGATCAGAATCCTCGACTCATCGCCACCGGGCATCCGCACCGTCAGAATCTCCCCCTTCGCGCAGCGATGTTCCCCGAGTCGGCCCTCCACCAGGTCAAACATCCCGCCGCATCTCACCACCCTCCCCGATTGGAAATCTGAAGTCGGAGATCCGAAACTCTCCTCCGTGGCCTCACAAAACGCCCGCACGTCGACCCGGCCACCCCCCTTCAAGGTCACGGCCGCACGCCAGCCTTCGATGTTCTCCTCCACCCGCTCCACCCACCGGGCCACCGCCGGCAGTTCCAGTTTCCGCGCCACCTTAGCCCAGTCCTTCTCCCCGACGAGGCGCACCACCGGATGGGGAAACCAGAGCGGCTTCCCGAGTTCCCGGCCGATCCGCTCGAAGAAGGCCACCGACTCCGGCAGAAATTCCGCGATCCGCCAGCTCGGCTGGAAGTTCTTCCCGGTGACCGGATTGATCAATCCGGCGGCCACCCGTGAGGCCGCACCGGGGCGGTGGTCATCGACCAGCCGCAGCTCCACCCCGCGCTCGCGCAGTTGCCAGGCGAGGCAGCAACCTGCCAGCCCGGCACCCACGATTTCCAACTTCTGCCGCATGCCTCGTATCTACTGCAACCAGACCCAGCTCACGATGACGGAATGAGCTGCACCAACGGCGCGCCCGTTCTGTTCGTAGTTCCCCCTTTAGGGGGCCGCATCGTGCGAGGCGCACAACCCGCAAGGAAGACCTCCTAAAGGAGGAACTACGTACGCCTCTGGCCCGCTTCCGGGGTATGCAGTTTCCCCTTCGAGGGGCCGCACAACCCAAGCCAGATCTCACAAGCACCCGTCCACCGCCTCCGCCACGCGCATCCCATCGAGGGCGGCGCTCACAATCCCACCGGCATACCCCGCCCCCTCGCCGCAGGGGAACAGCCCCGAAATTTCAGGATGCTCCAGCGTTTCCGGCAACCGCGGAATTCTCAGTGGCGAACTGGTACGGGTCTCGAAGCCCAACAGCAGGCCATGCTCTCCCGCATAACCGCGGATCCGGCGGTCGAACAGCCGCAGCCCCTGCTGCATCCGCTTCACGATACCTCTCGGCAGCAGTTCGTGAAGCGGCGCCGGATTCCCTCCGGGAAAATAACTCATCTCCGGCAGCTCATTCGAGATCCGGTTGCCGAGGAAGTCCCTCACCCGCTGCCCCGGCGCCACCTGCCCTCCGCCACCGGCCCGCTTCGCCGTGCGCTCGAGTTCCTTCTGGTAGGCAATGCCCGCCAGGATCCCGTGCTCCTTCTCGAAAGCAGCCACATCTTCCGGCTCCACCGTCACCACCAGGCCCGAGTTGGCAAAGGGCGAGTTGCGCCGGGCGAGGCTCATGCCGTTGACCACCACCTCGTCGTTCTCGGTCGCCGCCGGAACGATGAAGCCGCCGGGGCACATGCAGAAGGAATGCACGCCACGCCCATCGATCTTGGTCGCCAGCGCGTAACGTGCGGCCGGGAGCAATTCCGGGCGTCGCTCGTCCCGCCTCAAATGGTACTGGCAGGCATCGATGAAGGGCTGCGGATGCTCGATCCGCACCCCCACCGCGAAGGGCTTGGCCTCCATCAGGATCTCCTCGCGGGCAAGCAGTCGATAGATGTCCCGCGCGCTGTGACCGGTTGCCAGGATCACCGCCTCACCCGTGACCTCGTCGCCGTCGGCCAGAACCACGCCACGCAGTCCCCGCTCCCCTTTCAGCAGGCCCGTCACCTTCGCCCCGAAACGCACCTCCCCGCCCGCGGTGCGGATCGACTCCCGCATCGCCATCACCACCTTCGGCAGCAGGTTCGAGCCGATGTGCGGGTGAGCGTCGACCAGGATCCGCTCCGGCGCGCCATGGGCGACAAGCACCTCGTAGATCTTCCGCACCGGTCCGCGCTTGGTGGCCCGGGTGTAAAGCTTGCCGTCGGAAAAGGTTCCGGCACCGCCTTCGCCGAAGCAGTAGTTCGAGTCCTCGATCACCGTGCCCTTGCGCAGGATGGGGGCGAGATCGAAGCGACGGGCGCTGGCGTCCTTGCCCCGCTCGAGCACGATCGGCCTGAGTCCCAATTCCAGGCAGCGCAGGGCGGCGAACATACCCGCCGGACCGCAGCCGACGATGATGACCCGCCTCGCCTCGCGCGGCAGCGGTGGCGCGTCCCATTCCGGGAGGACCTCGTCCGGCAAGGGTCCGTCCAACCCCACCTCGAGCCGCAGCTGCACTTTGACCGGTCGCTTGCGCGCATCGATCGAGTGCTTGATTAGGCGCACCTCCGCCACCCGCCGGAGTGGCACCTTCAGCCGCCTGGCCGCCGCCCGCTTCCAGGCATCGGGATCCTCCGACGCTTCGAGCGGCAGGATGACGTCGACGGTTTCCACGCCGGCAGCATCAGCCGGGCGACCGCCACCGGGCAACCCTCATTGCGAGGGAGTGGTGGCTGGCGCGGTCTTAATCTCCTCCCACTGGTTCTTGAACTGCTGGAAGCTGCCGTTGTCGTGCATTTCCTTGATCGCGGTCAGGCCGAACATGAAGAACAACACGAAGTAAGCCACCACGCCCAGCCAGTAGAGCACCGCCAGGATCCAACCCCAGACATCAAGTTTGCGGGTGTAGACGTATCCCGGAGGACAGGCGATCAGCCGGTAGTTCAGCCACAGGTTCAGAAGGGGCACCAGCAGACCCGGCAACCACCACCCGCTCATCCCGATGTTCTGGAAGCGCTTCACCGTGATCGCGATCACCAGGATGGGAATGACCAGAACGATCAGCGGGGCGAACCGCCCGAGGTCGGGACCGAGGGCCGACTGCACATGGGGCATGACCGTGCCCAGGCCAAAGGCCAGGATGGTCGGCAGTACCGTGACTCCAAGGATGTAGCCCAGACGCGGGGCTCCCGGCAAACTGAGCTTCGTCTGCTTTTCGCCGAAGTCGAAGCTGCCGCTATCCGCCAGGGAATCCTCCGGAGGGGTGTGGCCACCGCCTTCCTTGGACTCCGGTTCCTCCGGCTGGTTGCGCTCGAAAATTCCGTCCACCTCTCCAGCCGGCACCCAATCGGTGAGATCGCCGCCCGTCACCAGATCCGTGCGCGGCTCCAGCCGGCCCGCCCGGGCGGATTCGACCAGGGTGTCGAAATCGACGGGACCGAAGCGCTGCCCGCCGCGCGAGACCCACCACTCATCCTTCGTTTCGGCCATGAAGCTTTATGTATCCTGAATATCCAGGCGGGTCAATTTCCTCCTCATCCGCCGGCTTGCGCGTGCCGCCCTCACCTGCCGGAATGGCGGGGTGAAACTTCTCTTTGCCACCCTACTGATGATTGCCCCTCTCCCAGCCGAACCCACCGAATCGCGAGCTCGTTTCAAAGTCCCGTCGGGCACCGACATGCCCTACCTGTTGTTCGAGCCGGCGCCTGCCCTCATGCCGCCCGACCGGAAACGCCCGCTCGTCGTGTTTCTCCACGGCTCCGGGGAACGCGGGGACGACCTGGACAAGGTCAAGAAGCACGGGCCGCCGGCGCAGTTCATGAAGGGCGACGGACTCCCCTTCGTGCTGCTGGCACCCCAGTGTCCGCCCGGGGTCTGGTGGAATGCCGACGACGTCATCCGCCTCGTCGAGAAGGTGATCCGTGATCACGACATCCATCCCGCGCGGGTGCATCTGACCGGGCTCAGCATGGGCGGCTTCGCGACGTGGGCGATCCTTGCAAAGAAGCCCGACCTCTTCGCCTCGGCCGTGCCCATCTGTGGCGGAGGTGATCCGGAAACGGTGGGACGCTTCAAGCACATCCCGATCTGGGCCTTCCATGGGACGGCGGACGAGATGGTGGCGGTGAGCCGCACCAAGGCCATGGACGAGGCCCTCCGGGCCGCCGGCGCCACGGATTTCCATGCCACCTACTACGACGGGGTCGGTCACGACAGCTGGACCCGGACCTACGAGAACCCGGCGGTCTATGCCTGGATGATGCAGCGCAGTCGGTAGTCCGCCCCGTACGGACCGCGAGCTTGAGAGGCTGTCGGGAAACGCGGAGCTTTTTGGATGAGGCCTTGGCGGGTAGTTTTTGGCATGGCGCAAT